>JAGRLM010000027.1 GCA_020441795.1 Nitratireductor sp. | reverse complement strand
TCTTGCGGCGGCGCAGTTCGGTATCGAGAATGAAGGTGAATTCATAGGCAGGGCCGAAGCAGCTAGCGCCCTGAACGGCACCGACCACGATGGGGCCGGGGTTCTTGCAGAATTCCTCGAATGCCTCTTTTGCCTTTTCGGCATGGTCGACATGGCAGATCGACTGGGTGAAGCCGCCATGCGGCCCGAGACCCTCGATCTCATCAAAGGCAAGTTCCGGACCCGTTGCGATTACCAGGTAATCGTAGTCGATGGATGTTCCGTCGACCAGTTCCAGCCGGTTGTCTTCGGCATGAAGCTTTTTTGCGGCAACTGGCTTGAAGTCGATATCCCGCTTTTTCATCGGCTTGGAAAGATCGATGGAAATATCCTCGCGTTCCCGCCAACCCACGGCTATCCAGGGATTGGACGGTACGAAATGATATTTCGCGTCTTTCGACACCACGGTAATACGGTCTGAAGAGCTCAGCTTGTCCCGAAGCTCATAGGCCATGATTGAGCCGCCAAGACCGGCTCCCAATACAACAATATGCGCCATTTTTTCCTCCGTGGCGCATGAGCAATGTCAATTCCGGCCACAATCGGCCCAGCGCCTGCGAAAGCATACTACATATATACCGATTTTTGAATATGATTCTATCGTCGCATCAGACAGGAAACGAAACGCAAGGAGTTTCTGTCAAACGTCGAGCAGGTTTTCTTCGGCAAATTCTGCACTTTCCTGAATGAAGCGGAAGCGGGCTTCAGGCTTGTTTCCCATCAACTGGTCCACCCGGTCGCGGGTGTCGTTGATGGTCAGTTCGGGAATTTCGACCCGTAAAAGTGTGCGGCGCTTCGGGTCCATGGTGGTTTCCTTGAGCTGGGCCGGCATCATCTCACCAAGGCCCTTGAACCGGCCGATTTCCACCTTCTTGTTCCCGGAAAACTCGGTCTTCATTAACTCGTCCTTGTGCGCATCATCGCGGGCATAGAGTGTCTTGCCGCCCTGGCTGATGCGATAAAGCGGCGGCACGGCAAGGTAGAGATGCCCCTTTGCTATGAGTTCCGCCATCTCCTGGTAGAAGAAGGTAATGAGCAGCGAGGCGATATGCGCGCCGTCAACATCGGCATCGGTCATGATGATGATGCGGTCATAGCGCAAATCCTCATCCCGATACTTGCTGCGTGTGCCGCAGCCAAGCGCCTGGATCAGATCGGCAATCTGCTGGTTGGCTGCCAGTTTTTCGCGACCGGCTGATGCGACGTTGAGGATCTTGCCGCGCAGCGGCAGGACGGCCTGACTGGTTCGGTTGCGCGCCTGTTTGGCTGAGCCGCCGGCCGAGTCGCCTTCGACGATGAAGAGTTCCGTGCCGCCCGCCGCATTGGCCGAGCAATCGGCAAGTTTGCCGGGAAGTCGCAATTTGCGGGTCGCGGTCTTGCGGTTGATTTCCTTTTCCTTGCGTCGCGCCAGACGCTCCTCGGCGCGATCAATTACCCAGTCGAGCAATTTCGTTGCCTGCTGCGGCGAGGCCGCAAGCCAATGGTCAAACGGATCACGAATGGCATTTTCCACGATGCGCTGCGCTTCGACGGTGGCGAGCTTGTCCTTGGTCTGGCCAACGAATTCCGGTTCGCGGATGAATACGGACATCATCGCGGCTGCAGAGGTCATCACGTCGTCAGTGGTGATCAGCGATGCCTTCTTGTTGCCGATGATATCGGCATAGGATTTGAGCCCGCGCGCAAGTGCAATTCGCAATCCTGCTTCATGGGTTCCGCCATCGCGGGTAGGGATGGTGTTGCAATAGGAATTGACGAAGCCGTCATCGCCATACCAGGCAATTGCCCATTCCACCGCACCATGTCCGCCCGATTTCTCGGTCCTTCCGGCAAAGGGTTCAAGCGTCACCTTGTGCTGGTTGCTGATCGTCGCTTCCAGGTAATCCTTCAGGCCGCCGGGAAAATGAAAAACCGCATTTGCTTCGACGTCTTTCTTGCCCTCGACCAGTGCCGGGTCACATTTCCAGCGGATCTCGACGCCCGCAAAAAGATAGGCCTTTGAGCGCGCCATCTTGAACAGGCGCTCGGGATCGAAGGCGCAGCCCTTGCCGAAAATTTCCTCGTCCGGCTTGAAGCGAACCTTGGTGCCGCGCCGATTGTGCACATCGCCGAGATGCTGCAATCCACCGACAGGGATGCCCTGGCGGAATTCCTGGCGGTAAAGCTTGCGGTTTTGCGCAACTTCGACTTCCAGATGGATCGACAAGGCATTGACGACCGAAATGCCGACCCCATGCAGGCCGCCGGAGGTTTCATAGGCCTTGCCGTCAAATTTGCCGCCCGCATGCAGCACGGTCAGCACGACCTCAAGCGTTGATTTGCCCTTGAATTTCGGGTGGTCCTCGACCGGGATGCCACGACCATTGTCTGTTACGGAGAGGAAGCCCTGTGCATCGAGTTCGACTTCGATCCAACTGGCATAGCCAGCAACTGCTTCGTCCATCGAATTGTCGATGACCTCGGCAAAAAGGTGGTGCATGGCGCGCTCATCCGTGCCGCCAATATACATTCCGGGGCGTTTGCGAACGGGTTCGAGACCTTCGAGAACCTGAATGCTGGAAGCGCCATAGCCGCTGTCATCCTTGCGACCGGGCGTAGCCCTGGTTTCAGGCGCGGATTTGGGAATATTGGAAAACAGGTCGTTCGAATCGTCCATCGTCTTGCCACATCGCAGTCATGAGAGAATCACTGCGCGAGACTAACCCCTCACGCTGGCAATTGCGAGAACACGAGGCCAGTTGCGTTCACGATCTGTTAGCCGAGATGACCCGATTTCCACGCCACATGATGAAAAGGCCCGAAACAACGATCAATCCCATACCCAACAGCATCGGCAAATCCAGATTCTCGCCAAAAACCAACACGCCAAGCGCCACTCCAAACAGCAAGCGGGTGTAGCGAAATGGTGTGACTGCCGAAACTTCTCCGGTGCGCATCGCCTTCATCAAGCAGCCATATGCAACGACGCCGGCCGCGATAGCGCCAAACAAATACAGTGCGACTTCATTGGTCGGCCAGGCGAACGGCCTTGCTTCCCACAGCGAAAACAGCCCGCCAGCAACGACAACCGAGAGAAATCCGTAGAGCCCCAGAATGGACGCGCTCAATGAAACCGGTGCGGCACGGCTGGCGAGGTCACGGCCTGCAAAGCCGAGCATACCAATGACAGCCAGTATCGAAAGCACCGAAAAACTGTCTGCACCAGGCCTGATGATCACCACAACGCCGATCATCCCGGTGAAAATAGCCATCCATCTGCGCCATCCGACCCGCTCGCCGAAAATGATGGCCGCTCCTGCTACAACGACCAGCGGCGTTGCCTGCAAAATGACTGTAGCCGAAGAGAGCGAGGCCAGCGATATGGCTAGAATGTAAAACAGTCGACCCGTGATCTCGAACAGTACACGGATGAGCATTGGAGGCGACACAACGTCGGGCGAGAACAGTCGCTCGCCATTCGAAACTGCCAGGGTGGCAAAAACCATGGCGCCGCCGAACCCGAACAGGATCAGGATTTCGCTGACAGGCAGTGACTTCGAGACAATCTTGACGAGCGAATCCTCCATGGAAAACGCTGCCATGGACGCGATCATCCATGTCCCTCCCAGAAAGTTTGCGCTGCGCATGTCGGCAAGTGCTGTTGTCACCGGTTTTCCGTTATTTTGAGGATTGCAGCCCGATCAAGCCGGTCGGCGCGATATGGGATGCACGCTGATGAACGATCGCTCGCAAGTGGTCAATCTACGCAGTACCAAATCTTCGGATAACACATGCCAGCAGGCTTCGAATGCCTGTAGCTGGAACCTTGTCTTTGCCTTTTCGGTGTTCTCCGATATTGAGAGAGCAAAAGGATGACCCATCATGCATTGCAATATCTGTGGCGGAACCGAATTCGAAGCCTATCGCGGCAGGCCCGATGAGCGCTGCACGCAATGCGGCTCCAAGGCGCGCCACCGGATTGCGCTCGAAGTCTATGAAAAGCTGTTGTTTCCGCTTGCAGGCAAGGGGGCTAAACTCCTGCATCTGGCTCCGGAGAAGTTCCTCTATCCGCTGCTGAAAGAACGCTTTGGTAGCGGCTATGTCACGGCCGACGCCTCGCCCGAGCGCTATCCGCATGCCGAACCGGTAAAGCTGTTCCTGCCACAGGGTTTCAGCATTTTTGCGGCGGGCGAATTTGACGCGATCATCCACAATCATGTGCTGGAACACATTCCCGGACACTACAAGGATCACCTTGCAGGGTTCGTCAACTGGCTGAAGCCGGGAGGGCTGATGATCCTGTCGGTCCCCGGTCCATACATGGAACGGCAGACAGAAGAGGGTGGCGAACATCTTTCAAGTGATTCCGAGCGGCTGGAAAAATTCCTGCAGGAAGATCATCTCAAGTGTTTCGGCGCTGATTTTGTCGAAACGCTTCGAAACTGGCCTGGAGGCAGTTTGCTACCGGACGGCATCAGCGATGATCAGCGTGCGGAGTTGTCCGTACGGCCCGGCAAGGCACCATTTTTCGTTTGGCAGCGGGATGCGGAGTAGAACATGACCAAGCCCTATCGTTTGCGCCCTTTTGTTGCGGCAATGCCGGCGACCGTTCCCTTTGTCGGTCCCGAAGCGCAGGAAAGGGCGAGGGGAAAACCGTTCCGCGCCAGGATCGGTGCCAATGAGTGCCTGTTCGGGCCATCACCCAAGGCGGTCGCGGCAATGGCGGAGGCCGGCAGGGAGATATGGAAATATGGCGATCCAGAAGGTTATGAAACCCGGCATGCAATTGCGGCGCATCATGGTGTCAGACCCGAAAACGTCGTGCTGGGCGGCGGCATAGACGGATTGCTCGGAAATGCGTCTCGCATGTTCGTGGAGGAGGGCGTGCATGTTGTCACATCCAACGGAGCCTATCCCACCTTCAATTTTCATGTGACGGGATATGGCGGAACGCTGCACAAGGTTGTTTACCGCGATGATCGCGAAGACATCGCAGCACTGCTCGACAAGGCAGGCGAGACAAATGCGGCGATGATCTATCTATCCAATCCGGACAATCCGATGGGGACCTGGTGGGGCGCAGATGCAATCAACGACATGATTGCCAACCTTCCTGACGGCTGCATTCTGCTGCTTGACGAAGCCTATGGCGAATATGCGCCTGCGGGCGTGCTTCCGGCAATCGATACCAGCAATCCGCGGGTCTTGCGGTTCCGGACCTTTTCCAAGGCCTATGGGATGGCTGGCGCGCGCGTTGGCTATTGCATTGGCGAGGCGCAACTGATTTCCGAATTCGAGAAGGTGAGGGATCATTACGGCATGAACCGCACAGCCGAGATCGGTGCAATTGCTGCACTCGGCGATCATGAATGGCTGGCATCGGTCATAAGCCGCACGGCTGCTGCACGTGAACGGATCGCGCAGATTGCGCGCGACAACGGCCTTGCACCGATTGCATCTGGCACGAATTTCGTGACGATCGATTGTGGTCGAGACAGCGCTTACGCCAAATCAGTGATGGAAGGCGTGCTGTCGCGTGGTGTCTTTATCCGCATGCCAGGCGTTGAACCGCTTTCGCGTTGCATCAGGGTGAGTGCGGGTTTCGAAGAGGATCTCGAGATCTTTGCCGAAGTGCTCGCCGATACGCTCAAGGCCCTGCGCTGAAAGCACAGGCTGAAAACAAAAAGGGCAGGACCAAAGGCCCTGCCGCTTTTTTGGAATTGGTCTGTACCCAGGAAGGTCCAGACACTGTCAGTTCAGACAATAACGGCTGTCAGACTTGCAAGGGCTGCGCCAATCATGACCAATGAAACAATCACGATGCTTGCAGCCGAATGGTCTTCCACCCGTTCCAATCCCCTGATGTGATCATCCGGGAAAGTCATTTGGGGTTCCTCTTTGTTGGCCCGCCTATCCATAAATGGTGCTGTTGATCTCGCCATTCAAGAAAGCCGACGCTTGGAATTGTCAATAAATTTCAGTTGCTTGAGAATTTTGTGCGGGAAGCCTGTTTCCAGGCCTCCCGCGTTCCACGTGGTCAGGACCGGTGTCCCAAGGGGGGGCTGGGAAGGGTAGATCCCTATTTGACCACGCAGAAATGGCGCTGTCCGTCATAACCGTTATAGGTGCCGGTCGAGACGTCGAAAGTGCGATACTTGGCCGAGCACCAGTTTTCCCAGCTCGGGCTCCACGGCTCGCCATAGCCATTGGCCGAGCGGGTTCTGCCGACGGTATCGTCATAGGTGATCACCTTTGGGCCACCCTGACCATGATCGCGGCGTATTTGGGAGAGCGGCCTGCGCACCGGCTCTTCCTGATAAACCGGATAAGGTGTTGATGGTGCGGAGAGATAACCCGGATCTGCATATACCGGCTGCGGTGCCACATAGACGGGCTGCGGCTCGACATAGACCACTGCGGGAGGCGGAGCGACATATACCGGATAGCGCGGCGCTGCCAGCATAGAACCCAGAACCACACCTGCCACACCTGCCACGAACGCATCGCCGCCACCATTGTGGTGATGGCGATAGCGGTGATCGGCATGTGCCTGCGAGGGCGCGAGGACCCCGAGTGCAATAACCGAGGCGAGCGCGCCAGCGGCAAGACGGCTGTTCCTGAGTTTGATCATGGCGACACTCCTGTTTGCTTGGCCTGCCCATTCGGGCTGCAGGGCCGGGTTTCAAGACCCCTGTGGAGTCCTTTATTGACAGTAATTGTGGCAGTACTTGGCTGAACGCATCCTGAATGAAACCGACTTGCAGTCCGGCTGCGTGATTTTTCTTCAAACAGGTGCGAAAATCGCATATGAGCCAAGCATGACCCAGAAATCCGCTACCCGACCCGCCCCCGATATCCTGCGAATTGCCATTGCCCAGTTGAACCCGACTGTTGGCGATGTGGCTGGCAATCTTGCGCTTGCAAGAGCAGCACGTGCGGATGCGGCCCGAATGCAGGCCGATCTGATCGTCTTTACCGAGCTTTTCATCTCCGGCTATCCGCCGGAAGACCTGGTGCTGAAGCCCGCATTTGTTGAAGAATGCATGGAGGCTGTCGAGGCCCTCGCTGGCGATACTGGCGATGGTGGTCCGGGCGTGCTGATCGGGTCGCCCGCGCGCCAGAGCCATGCGCGGGGCCGCGATACGCTGCACAATGCAATTGCGCTGCTCGACGGCGGAAAGCTCGTCACATGGCGCTACAAGGTAGACCTGCCAAACTATTCCGAATTCGATGAAAAGCGCGTCTTCCAGCCAGGTCCGATGCCTGGCCCGGTAAACTTCCGCGGTGTGCGGCTCGGAGTGCCGGTTTGCGAGGATATCTGGGGCGAATTGGGGGTTTGCGAGACGCTGGCTGAGTCCGGCGCGGAAATGCTCCTGGTTCCCAATGGTTCTCCCTATTACCGCGACAAGATGGAAATCCGCCACCAGATCGTCATCAAGCAGGTGATCGAGACAGGGCTGCCGATGCTTTATGCAAACCAGTTGGGCGGCCAGGATGAGCTGGTTTTCGATGGCGGGTCCTTTGTCATCAATTCCGATCATCATCTGGCATTGCAGATGAACCAGTTCGAAGCCAATACGGTTCTGACCACATGGCGGCGCGGCAAGAAGGGGTGGGCCTGCGACGATGGCGTAAAGGCTCGCATCCCTGATGCGGATGAGGGTGACTGGCGCGCCTGTGTGCTGGGTCTGCGCGACTATGTGAACAAGAACGGTTTTCGCAATGTCGTGCTCGGCCTTTCGGGCGGGATTGATTCAGCGATTTGCGCGGCGATGGCCGTGGATGCGCTGGGCGAAGAGCGGGTGCGCTGCGTGATGATGCCGTATCGCTATACTTCGAAGGAAAGCCTGAAGGACGCCGAAGCCTGTGCGGCGGCGCTCGGCGTGCGATACGAAACTGTGCCGATTTCCGCGCCGGTTGAAGGGTTTCTCGAAACGCTTGCGCCGCTGTTTGAAGGCACCAATTCCGGCATCACGGAAGAAAACCTGCAATCCCGGTCACGCGGTGTAATCCTCATGGCGATTTCGAACAAGTTCGGCTCCATGGTGGTTACAACCGGCAACAAGAGCGAAATGTCGGTGGGATATGCCACGCTTTATGGTGACATGAATGGCGGGTTCAACCCGA
>JAGRLM010000360.1 GCA_020441795.1 Nitratireductor sp. | reverse complement strand
GCTTCAGTTCCGAAAGCTCGGAAACTGTTGCATCAGTGGAACAATCATCGACAACCACCACTTCGCCAAGCTGCGCCTCGGAGACAGCGTCGAATGTCTCGCGAACCAATCTGCCGATATTGCCTTCTTCGTTGAAGGCGGGAATGACTACGGAAATCTGCATGATCTTCAAGCGCTTGGCTGTTGGGGGCGGGGCGGAAATCGCTGCTTGCCGACAGGCTGTGCGACACCATGGAAGTCATATTCATCATGCGGCGTTTGCCCATCGCCAACTTGACTTGCGGCGGCGTAAATCCCATACACGCGCGGAAATGGCAAGGCCTGTCAGAAATGGCCGGCGAGTCCAAGTCTTGACCGCGCTGAAACATCAGGAGCAGGGCGCTTGATCGCGAACCAAACGGCGTTGCCGAATGACAGTCAGTCAATGAAAGACCGGGGCTGGAAGCAGCTTGGCCTGATGGTGCTGGGCGCAATTCTGGCCGTCCGTATTGTCTCGCTGTGGTTCAACAATACAGAGCTGTTCTTTGACGAAGCCCAGTATTGGGCATGGGGAAAAGAACCGGCCTTCGGTTACTTTTCCAAGCCACCCTTGCTGGCATGGATCATCGGTGTCATCACGGCTATTTTTGGCGATAGCGAATTTGCCATCAGGCTGGTTTCACCAGTCCTGCATACGGCAACTGCTGCCATGATCGGGCTGATCGCTGCCCGTTTGTTCGATGAGAAAACCGGTTTCTGGTCGGCGGTTCTATATGCCACGCTGCCTGCAGTATCGCTGTCGTCAACGGTGATATCGACTGATGTGCCGCTGCTGTTCCTGTGGTCGGTGGCACTTTATGCCTTTCTCCGCCTTGAAGAACGCAATGATATCGGTTCAGCCATTCTGCTTGCGGTGGCAATCGGGCTCGGAATGCTGGCGAAATATGCGATGCTGTATTTTCTTGCCTGCGCCATACTTTACAGCCTGATCGTTTCGGATCGCCCGCATATGCTGGCTCGTTCGAAATTCTGGTTGGCGCTTGGCGGTGCGCTGCTGCTGTTCGCCCCCAATATTATCTGGAACTTCCAGAACAGTTTCGCAACGGTGGGGCATACCGGCGAAAATATCGGTTGGGGCGGCGGTTTGCATCTTGTTTCGCTTTCCGAATTTCTTGGTTCGCAATTCGGGGTCATGGGGCCGCTGCTTTTTGGCATTTTTCTCGCAGCCATCTTTCGATTGCCGATTGAAGGTATCAATCGCCAGCAGGTGTTCCTGCTATGCTTTTCGGTGCCGGTGCTGGTCATTATCTGTTTTCAGGCATTGATGAGCAAGGCCTATGCAAACTGGGCGGCGCTGACCTATGTGGCTGCGACCATTCTCGTTGCCGATCTGATGGTAAACCGCATTCCGCAATGGTGGCTGCGGGTTTCCATGACAATTCATGCTGTGGTTTTTGCTGTACTGGCAATTGCGGTGGCCTTCAGCCAGCCGGGGCAATTGCCATTGCCCGAGGGCGTCAATCCGTTCGTCAGGATGCAAGGCTCGCGCGAGATGGCTGCAACCATTCGCCAGGCAGTGTCTGGTCAGGACTACAAGGTGATCGTGTCGGACAACCGACGCGGAGCATCGCTGATGATCTATTATCTTCGCGACGAAAATGTACCGATCCGCTCATGGTTTGACGGGGGCAGGCCGAATGACCATTTCGAGATGACGCGCGCCTGGCAGGACGAGAAACTGGAGCCGGTGCTGTATTTCACCTGGTCGAGAAATCCCGCAGCCATCATATCGCAATTCAATGATGCCGAACTGGTGTCGGAAACACCGCTTGCGTCTGGCGAGATTTCGCGCATCTGGCTTTATCGTCTGGCGGGATATCGCGGTTCCGGCAGCAGCCAGTGAGCGAGACTGTGGTCAAGTTGCAGCCATATGGGGCAAGCCGAGCTGAAACCGGAGCCATTCTGGTCTGGGCGGCTGTTTTGTGCATCGTGACAGCGCTCGTCTTTGCCATCTGGCCGAAGCTCGATCTTTGGGCAAGCAGTCTGTTTTTCCAGTCCTCGGGCCGTTTTGACCTCGCAATATCCGGATTTTGGCGGTTTTTGCGCAATCTGTTCCTGCGCGGGTTCGGGCTTTGGTATGTCGTGATCACGGTTTGCGTTGTCGTTTCAATTCGCAATCGGGCCGCAGTGATGGGGCTGGACTGGCAAAAATGGCTCTATCTGGGTTTCTGCTCGCTTGCGGGTCCGCTATTCCTCACAAACATCGTGCTCAAGGAACATTGGGGCCGTTGGCGTCCACACCAGATCTTCGAATTTGGAGGAGGTGAGCAGTTTGCCTGGCCATTGGACTGGGGCGGCAGTTGCGCCGACAATTGTTCCTTTGTGTCCGGAGAGGTTTCGTCTGCGACCATGACCTTCATGGCGCTTGCCCTGATCAGCGCGCAACCGGTCCGCAATCGGCTTTATGTCGCTACGGCCGGTTTCTGGGCAATCTCCTCCATCATGCGGATCGGGCAGGGCGGCCACTTCCTGTCTGACACGATCTTTGCCGGTCTGTTCATGGTGCTGACGGCCGCTCTTCTGCATCGCTGGATGTTTTCTACCCGGGATGGTGAGCGGCTGTTGCCAGCCGATCCCGGCGACGCAGGCAAATTGGTCATGGCCAGGCATGACAATGCCTGGGAATGGCTCTGCAACAAGGGCCTGGCTTTGCTCGATCAGATCGCGCCGCGGCGGTGAGGCTATTGCCTCACACCACTTCAAACAATCCCGCGCCGCCCATGCCGCCGCCAATGCACATGGTGACGACCACGAATTTCGCACCACGGCGCTTACCCTCGATCAGGGCGTGACCGGTCATGCGCGCGCCCGACATGCC
>JAGRLM010000359.1:242-2028 GCA_020441795.1 Nitratireductor sp. | reverse complement strand
CCGCACGAATCACCGCCTCGGCGAATTCGATCCCCTGATTGCGCTGGTGGTTGATGAAATCGAGCAGCAGGATCGAGTTGCGCACGATGATACCCGCAAGCGCAATGAAGCCGATCATTGAAGTGGCCGAAAACGGAGCACCAAACAGCCAGTGGCCGACCAGAATGCCGATAAAGGTCAGCGGAATTGGCGTGAGAATGACCAGCGGCAAGCGGAATGATCCAAACTGCGCAACAACCAGGATATAGATGCCCAGTAGCGCCACACCAAAGGCAGCGCCCATATCGCGGAAGGTTACCCAGGTCACCTCCCATTCGCCATCCCAAAGCAGCGCATTGCGGCTATCCTCGTCAGGCTGTCCATGCAGCAGCACCTCGGGTTTTTCCAGCCCCGTCCAATCCTGCTTGTCCAGTGCCTCCTGCACTGCCAGCATGCCGTAAAGCGGCGCCTCGAAACTGCCAGCGAGTTCCGCCGTCACCATCTCGGCATATCGGCCATTGTGCCGGAAGATCGGGAACGAGGATTTCTCCTCACCCACCTTGACCACATCGCCCAGTTCGACCACGCCGCGATCGCCCGGCAATACGTTCGCCGGTATCGGCGTTGTCAGGAAGGCAAGATCAAGCACCCGCTCGCCCTTGGGCCGCTCGACCCGTATCGGGATCGGATGCCTGCCCCCGCCACGATGCGAATAACCGACTGTCGAACCGCCCGTCAGAATGCCGATCGTGTCCAGCACATCGCTTTCCTGCACCTTGAAGAAATCGACGTCATCGCTGGATATGGTCACCCGCTGGCGCCTTGCCTGCTCGCCAAATGAATTGTCCACATCGACGATGAAGGGCACAGAGCGAAACGCATCCTCGACCTTGCCCGCAATCTTGCGGCGTGTCTCGCCGTCAGGACCGTAGATCTCGGCAAGCAGAGTTGCCATGACCGGTGGTCCCGGCGGCGGCTCAACCACCTTCAGGCTGGTGCCTTCCGGCACTGCCAGCTTGGCAATCCTTGCCCTGATGTCGAGCGCGATATCGTGGCTGGTGCGTTCACGCTCGCCCTTGCCGGTCAGGTTGATTGCGACATCGGCCATGTTCGGCATTCCGCGCAAATAGTAGTGGCGCACCAACCCGTTGAAGTTGAAAGGCGCTGCCGTTCCGGAATGGACCTGTACGGAAGTCACCTCGGAAAGCTCCATCACTGTCCGCGCCACGTCCTGGGCAACGGCATTACTTTGTTCGACCGATGCACCTTCACGAAGATCGATCACCACAGACAGTTCCGACTTGTTGTCGAAGGGCAGCAGTTTCACGGTGACATGCTTGGTGTAAAACAGCGTAAGCGAGCTCAATGTCATGATGCCGACAATGATGAGAAACAGCCAGCTGCGCGCCTTGCTCTTCAGGATCGGCCTTGCAACAGCGGAATAGGCCTTGCCGAGAACGCCGCCATGGTCGCCCTCGCCACCATGATCGCCATGCACCGGTGCACGACCGGCAATCTTCAGCATCAGCCAGGGCGTCACCATTACCGCAACGAAGAACGAAAAGATCATCGCCGCCGATGCATTGGCCGGGATCGGGCTCATATAGGGACCCATCATGCCCGAAACGAAGAGCATCGGCAGCAGTGCCGCCACGACCGTAAGCGTTGCAACAATCGTCGGGTTTCCGACTTCCGCAACGGCCTCGATTGCTGCCTGCTTGCGGCTGCGCTTGTCACCCATGCCCCAATGCCGGGCGATGTTTTCAATCACGACAATCGCGTCATCCACCAGGATGCCGATGGAAAA
>JAGRLM010000359.1:0-227 GCA_020441795.1 Nitratireductor sp. | reverse complement strand
AAGATCAGCGCAAACAGCGACACCCGGTTGAGCGTGTACCCCATCAATCGCGACGCAAAGAGCGTCAGCAGGATGGTCACAGGAATGACGATGGCAACAACCGCCGCCTCCCGCCAGCCTATCGCCAGCCACACCAGCACAATGATCGAAATCGTTGCAAGGCCCAGGTGGAACAGCAGTTCATTGGCCTTTTCATTGGCCGTTTCGCCGTAATCACGGGTAACTTC
>JAGRLM010000358.1 GCA_020441795.1 Nitratireductor sp. | reverse complement strand
GGTGGCCGAGCGGTTTAAGGCACCGGTCTTGAAAACCGGCGTGCGTGAAAGCGTACCGTGGGTTCGAATCCCACCCCCTCCGCCATTGTTTGAAATTGAGCCGATATTTTCAGAGCCCTAAATTAGGCAGGCGTGCCGTGCCCCACGTTCTGGCACACAGCTGATTTTCCAACCTTCATCCGTGGGTCGCGCTTGGAACTATTCTTCCAAGCTGTACATGCCGGTTCTATTCCGGCTACCCGTTCCAAAACTTCACATAATCCTGCGCAGGCAGACTTCGAGCCGTTGAGCACCATATCAAGCTTGGCGAGCAATGATGCGTTGCAAAAGCCCCATGCGGCACATGACTTGATGCTTTCCGGTTTATGGCAGCGATCGGATACGCAACTGCATGGTGAAATCACAAGCGGCTTTTTTCACGCGCTTCGGAAACTCTCCAACCCGTCACCGCTTTCAAGCAGTTGCTTGAAATGCACCAGAAACCGTGTTGCAGGGGCACCGTCCACCACGTCATGATCGATCGTCAAGGTGAGGTTGATGAATTCGGCTACCCCGTCTTCACCATCCGGCATCCTCTGCAACCGCTTTGAAATCGTCCCGATGGTCAGGATCAACGGCCATGGCGCAACCGGAATGGCCCAACCGGCATCAAAACCGTCGGCAAACATGCCCACTGCCGTGACATGTACAGTGCCCATACTGTCCTTGCGAAATTGCGGGCTCCGTCTGCTCCACCACCATACCAGCTTGCGGATGAAAGCCGGCAGCCTGATCAGCATGTTGGTTCGCTTTGCCTGCTTGCTTTCGCCCAGCACAGACCCGCTCACGCTCTGGCGCCTGGCTTTCTTGATCTCATCATGGATTGCACGATACGGTTTCTTGTTGGCAGCACGGATGATGATCGAAGTGGGAACCGGATTACCGGTCGGGTCATCGCGCTCGATCACTGTCGAGACATCAACATCGTCGAAGATATGCACATTGCGTCCCTTGCGGATCGCATGCAATGACTTGTTCTGGTCAATGGCCCTCGCAAGACAGGATATGATGAAACCGGTCATTGAGGGCGCTTCACCACCGTCGGCCTTGATGGCGGAAATCATCCTGCGTGTCGCGGTGATGTCTATCTGCATCAGGCCATGGACATGGTTCCAACGTTTGCCTTCGCTTGATATTTCGAGAATGATCTGCCGCATCTTGTCGAGCGGCCTTACCTCGCATTTCTCCCCCATTTTCTGCACGCCTTTTTTTGTAGCTTTGCAGCCAGACTAGTTTGCCAGCGAATGGATGGCAAACATTGGTATTCGCGGGATGGAAAGATGCAACAGGGGATGAAATCACGGACAAGCGGCATCCGCTTCCGGCATCAATGGTCAGAAACCTTGGCGCAATCAATCCACTTCGAGAAATGATTCAATGAGTTGGATGGTGCGATTATCCGCAAGGGTTGGCGCATGGCCGAAACCCGAAAGCTGGTGATACTGCGTCAATGGTTGTCGATTGATCATCTGTGTTGCCACCGCTTGCGGCAGCACATCCGACGTTTCACCGCGCAACAACATGATCCGGGCATCGAGTCCGTCCCACTGGGACCAGCAATCGAGGTCGGATTTGTGCAACGTGAACTGCGTGATGATTTGCGGATCATAATGCACCGTGACCTTGCCGCTGTCTGTACGACGCACGGAAGTATCGGTCATGCGCCGCCAGAATGCAGGCGTGTTTTCACCGAATGGTTTGTAATTGGTCCTGAGCCAGGCTTCCAACTCGCTTGCAGTCGCGAATATAGGCGGATTACCCACATAATCGGCAATCCGCGTTGAGGCTTCCAGCGGAATGCTCGGCCCGATGTCGTTGACGACAAGATGGCTGATGCGCCCTTTCAGCGGTCCTGCACCAAGTGTCACCCCCAGCAATCCGCCCATCGAGGTTCCGATCCAGCGCATCTTGGTGATGGCATAATGATCGAGAATGGCTTCGGCATGGTCGCCATAGGCCGCGTAGGAATAGTCGGTCGAAACATCAAGCGCCCATGAGGAAAGCCCGCGACCAAGCGTGTCTGGCGCCAGCACGAAAAAGCGTGCGCTCAGCGCCTCCGCCAACTCGTCGAAGTCGCGCCCGGTCCGTGCCAGGCCATGCCACAGGACCACTGCCGGATTGGCCGGGTCTCCCCATTCACTGACGTGCAGCTCATGTGCGCCACAACGCACATATTGCGAGCGTGGCTGCATCATTTGTGCGCTCCCTTCTTCATCAGGGTTCCCGCAATTCCGGCAGGAAAGAAATAGACAAGCAGGATGAATAGGATGCCGAGCCACAGCAGCCATCTGTCTGGATTGAGCAGGTTCGGCACCAGTGGCAGGAATGAGGTCGCGCCCGCGGCCGCCTCCATCAGGTCCTTGAGGAAAAACTGTGCAATGCTCATCAATGTTGCGCCGATGACAGCACCAACCATCGTCCCCATGCCGCCAATGACCACCATCAGCAGGATGTCGATCATGATGGCAAATGACAGCGTGGATTCAGGTCCTGTATATTTCAGCCATACCGCCCACACCACGCCGGCGAGCGCTGCAACAATTGCCGCGATCATGAACACCGCCGTGCGATAGGCAACGACGCGGTAACCGATGGCTTCGGCCCGCATCTCGTTTTCTCGAATGGCTTCCAGAACCGTTCCGAGCGGCGAGCGGACAATCCGAGCCAGGAACCAGTACAGGACAAGGCAGGAGAGGAAGACGAAATAATAGGCAGCAATCTTTCCATCCATGGATACGCCCATGATCTTCAGCACCTTGCCGTCGTCTCCCAGGAGTAGCTTGGTCGCTGGTTTGAACAAGTTCGGCGAGGAATAGACAATGCCGTCCTCGCCACCGGTAAAGTCCGAAAACTGCGACACCAGAACCAGCATCACCGATGCAGCGGCAAGCGTCACCATGGCGAAGAAGATTGCCTTTACCCGTAAGGAAAGAATGCCGATCAGCACCGCAAGTACGGCAGCACACAGGACGCCCAGCCCTCCCCCGGCAATGACCGAACTCCAATGCGCACCTGAATTCTTCAGCGCGATTGCCGCACCATAGGCGCCCATTCCGAAGAACATCGTATGGGCAAAGGAAACAATGCCGGTATATCCGATAAGGAGGTCATAACTTGCTGCCAGCACGATAAAGATGCAGATGCGCGCCGCAACCTGCCCCGAGCGCACGTCCTGGAACAGGAATGGCGCAAAGGCGAGCGCCAGCGCAATGACCAGCGCGATTGCATAAACCACCATTCGGCCCTTGCGCACGGGATCACTGGCAGGTGCGGATATCAGTTCGCTGTCTGTCATGGCCGCCATCCTATCGCTTCAGCGCCGGGCGCAAGCCCCATGGCCGCCACAGCAGGATTGCCATCATCAGCAGCATGTTGGAGGCAAGCGAAAGCTTGGGGAAGATGAAGGCGACATAATTGCCAAGCAGGCCAACCAGCAACGCCCCCAGCAGCGAGCCTTCGATGGAACCTAGCCCACCGATGATGACAACAATGAAAACGAGGATCATCACTTCGCCGCCAAGTGCGCCCGTGATCAAGCCCTGATAGCCGCCCCACATTGCCCCGCCCATTGCTGCCAGAGCCGAACCGACCATGAAGACGAGCACGAAAACCCGCTCGATCTTGAAACCGAGTGCTTCCACCATTTCCCGGTTTTCAACACCTGCCCGGATCAACAGCCCGAGACGCGTGCGGTTGAGCACCAGCTTGAGGGCAATGAAGACGGCAAGGCCTAGGAAAAACGCAAAGATCCGGTAGATCTCGATGGCGATGTCACCGATGATCCACGACCCGTCGAGAATAGCCGGTCGTGGCACGGCAACCGGATTGCCACCCCAAATCGCCAGAACGATCTGCTCTGATACGATAAGCGCTCCGATGGTGATCAGGATCTGGCGCAGGTGATCCCCATAGACGGGCTTGATGATGACCCGTTCAAAGAACAGGCCTGCGATCAGGCCGAACGTGGTTGCAGCACCGATTGCCGCAAATAGCGCCAGGAAATTCAGTATCGCTGAATCCGCGCCAACCCAGGCGGCAAGTGCCGCAAGCACTGAAGCGCCGATGAAGGCACCAAAGGAAATGAACGCCGAATGACCGAAATTCAGCACATCCATCAGCCCGAAGACGAGGCTCAGGCCTGAAGCCATCAGGAAGATCATCATCCCCATGGCAAGCCCCGCCACGGTCAGTGTCACCCATGTCGAGGTCGATCCGACCAGCGGCAGGGCAATGATCATCAGCAGGACCGGCAGTGCATTCACCCCGCCTATCCTGTCGAACCAATCTGCCGGTTTTGCCGGTAGTGCCATTGTCAACTCCTACTGGTGCGCATCGAGCGACAGGCTCAGCAAGCGCGTCTGCAATCCGGCATCATCAACGAGACTGGCCATGCTGCCTGAATGAACGATGTGGCCGTCCTCGATCACCGAGACCCCGGTCCCGAGCGACGAGGCAAACTGGAAATTCTGCTCTACCAGGAGAATGGTGCAATCACGCGCGATCTCGCTGAAGGCATCGATCATCGCCCGGATGATTGCCGGTGCCAGCCCCTTTGTCGGTTCGTCGATCAGGATCAGTTCGCGCGGCTCGATGATGGCACGCGAGATGGCCAGCATCTGCTTCTGTCCGCCGGAGAGCGCCCAGGCAGGTTTGTCCCAGAAGGTCTTCACGGCCGGAAACAGCGTGAATATCCGCTCCAACCGGTCAGGGTCAAAAACCCCCGAATGCGAGGCGAGACGCATGTTCTCGGCAACTGTCAGCCCGCCGAATATCCCCATGTTCTCTGGTACATAGGCAACGCCAAGCCTTGCTATGTCGGCAGTATGCATTGCCGTGATGTCGTGATGGCGAAAAACGATCGCGCCTTTTCTGGCGCGCCACAGCCCCATTACGGTCCGCAATGTGGTGGTCTTGCCCGCACCGTTGCGGCCAAGCAGGACATAGACGCCGCCTTCGGGCACCTTGAGGTTCACGCCGCGCAGGATCTGGTATTGGGCGATGTCGGTATGCACATCATCAAGGCGCAAGATGGTATCGCTCATGCCGCCTCTCCCGCCGGAATGCCGAGATAGATCTCGCGCACGATTTCACTGGCCATCACCGTTTCAGGAGCGCCATCTGCCACCTGCTCGCCATTGTGCAGTACGATGATCCGGTCGGCCAGCGCCCGCACCACATCCATCTTGTGCTCGACCAGCAGCACCGTCTTGGAACTGTCTTTTCGGATCGTGTCGATCAGTTCGAGGATCACCGGAGCCTCGTCGACACTCATTCCAGCCGTCGGCTCGTCGAACATGAAAATCTCTGGCTCCATCGCCAGCAGCAACGCCACTTCGAGCTTTCGCTGATCGCCATGCGGAAGTGCAGCCGCGGGCAGGTCCGCAACGCTTTCAAGCCGCGCCGTTTCGAGATGCGCCCGGGCGATTTCCGAGATTTCGCGATAGGCCGCAGCGGGACGGAACAGGCGCGGTCCGGTGCCGCGCTTCGCCTGCACCGCAAGCCGGACATTCTCGAAAACGCTCAGGCCGGGAAACAGGTTGGTCAACTGGAAGGCGCGACCGATGCCGCGCTTGGCGCGCGCCGAAGGCGCAAGCGCGGTAATGTCCTCGCCCCGCAGCAGGATGCTGCCTTCGCTTGGCGTTAATTGCCCCGATACGAGGTTAAACCAGGTGGTCTTGCCTGCACCGTTTGGCCCGACAATCACTGTCAGTTCGCCCGGCCGGAAGCTGCACGAAACATTGTTGACGGCTATATGACCGCCGAAGCGGATGGTAAGTCCGCGGGTCTCAAGGGATGGGAATGTCATGGCAGGAATGCCCCTTGCGGGAAAAGGCCGTTGCAATACAGCCGCAGCACCGGGCCCGCCGGGCACGATCTTGTGCCCGGCAAGTCCGCAAGCCTCGGGTTATTGCTTGTTGTTTCGACCAATGGGAATGTCCATTTCCTCTGGCTTGATCTCGCGAACAAGCTCGGGAATGGCCCATTTCACATTGTCGTCCACCTTGATCTTGAAGTGGTACATTGACTGCAGTGCCTGATGGTCTTCCGGGCGGAAGGTCATGGTGCCCTTCGGCGTTTCCCAACTCATGCCTTCCATGGTGGAAATGAGTGTTTCGGTATCCCAGTTGTCAGCGGTCTCAAGCGCCTTGGCAACCGCGAGTGCTGCTGCCATGCCACCAGCGGTGAAGAAATCCGGCGGTGCGTCAAAGCGCTTCTGGTGCTCGGCAACGAGCCAATCATTGATCTCGTTCTTTGGCGCTTCATAGTAATAGTAGATCGCGCCTTCCA
>JAGRLM010000357.1:5179-12182 GCA_020441795.1 Nitratireductor sp. | reverse complement strand
CCGGCGGAGACGCCAAGGGTTCGCTTAATGTCTCCACCGCCGCCGCATTGGTGGTGGCTGGTTGCGGCGTCAAGGTCGCAAAGCACGGCAACAGGGCCTTGTCGTCGAAATCGGGGGCAGCCGACACGCTGATGGCGCTGGGTGTAAACCTGGAACTGTCGCCCGGCCAGATATCGGATTGTATCGAAGAAGCCGGAGTCGGCTTCATGTTTGCGCCTGCGCATCACCCCGCCATGCGCCATGTCGGTCCGACACGGGTGGAACTGGGAACGCGTACCATTTTCAACCTGCTCGGACCAATGTGCAATCCTGCAGGGGTGAAGCGGCAATTATTGGGTGTGTTTTCGCCGAAATGGCTGCTGACCTGCGCCAAGGTGCTGGCGGAACTCGGCTCGCAAAAGGTCTGGGTCGTCCATGGTGGCGGCTATGATGAAATCACCATTACCGGCGAGACCCATGTCGCTGCACTTGAAAACGGCAATGTGAGGACTTTCGACATTTCGCCTGCCGATTGCGGCCTGCAAGTGCAGGACGAGGCAGGCATTGCCGGTAGTGATGCGCAATACAATGCAGGCAAGCTGCGTGAATTGCTCGATGGGCAAAAATCGGCCTATCGCGACATGGTGATCATGAATGCGGCTGCAGCACTGATCATAGCCGATCAGGCTGCCAACCTCGCCGAGGGCGCCGAACTTGCGGCATCTGCAATCGACAATGGTGCGGCACATGCAGTCCTTGATAGGCTGGTTGCCGTTTCCAATCAGGGTACAGCGTGACATGGCCGACATCCTGAAGAAGATCGAGGCCTACAAGCGCGAGGAAATCGCTGCCGCCAAATTGCAGACCAGCATTGGCGAACTCGAAACCCGCATCATTCAACAATCGGCCACGCGCGGCTTTGCAGATGCATTGCGGGCAAAGATTGATGCCGGCGATTACGCGCTGATTGCGGAGATCAAGAAAGCCAGTCCATCAAAGGGACTGATACGGGCGGATTTTGATCCACCCTCGCTGGCAAAGGCCTATGAAGATGGTGGCGCCGCCTGCCTTTCCGTCCTTACAGACACGCCCTCTTTCCAGGGCGCGCCGGAATTCCTGGTTGCTGCGCGAGCAGCAGTTGACCTGCCGGTACTGCGCAAGGACTTTCTGTATGACACCTATCAGGTGCATGAGGCGCGCGCATGGGGTGCTGATTGCATCCTCATCATCATGGCGAGTGTCGATGATGCCTGCGCACGCGACCTTGAACAGGCGGCAATGGCACTGGGCATGGACGCACTGATCGAAGTGCATGACGAGGAGGAACTCGAGCGGGCGCTTAAAATCTGCCAGTCACCGCTGATTGGCATCAACAACCGCAATCTCAAGACCTTTGAAACCAGCCTCGAGACAAGCGAGCGGTTGGCACCTCTGGTTCCACGCGACCGCATCATCATAGGTGAAAGCGGACTGTTTACGCCTGCGGACCTGGCGCGGTTGAGTAACGCCGATATTCGCAGCTTCCTGATTGGCGAGAGCCTCATGCGCAAGGATGATGTGCGACAAGCTACCCGCGACCTGCTGGCCAATCCGGCTCCGCAACGGAGTGCCGCATGAGCAAGCTGACCCATATTGGTGCTGGCGGCGAAGCTGCGATGGTGGATGTCGGCGACAAGGCACATACGGTGCGGATGGCCGTTGCCGAAGGTGCCATTCGCATGCAGCGGGCGACACTCGATACCATTTTGTCGGGCAATGCCAAGAAGGGCGATGTGCTGGGCGCAGCGCGTATTGCCGGGATCATGGCGGCCAAGAAGACCTCTGACCTGATCCCGCTTTGTCACCCGTTGGCGCTGAGCAAGGTTCAGGTAGATATCGAGCCGGATATGGCCCTGCCTGGTTTCAGGGTGACGGCGATGGCCAAACTGACCGGCCAGACTGGCGTCGAAATGGAAGCGCTGACAGCCTGCAGCATTGCATGCCTCACAATCTATGACATGGCCAAGGCCGTAGACCGGGGCATGGAAATCATTTCGGTAAGGCTGCGGGAAAAGTCCGGTGGAAAATCGGGCGACTGGAAACTGCCCGAAGCGCCCGGTGCCTGACAGATGCGCACTGACCTGGTTCCTGCCGAAGAGGCGCTGGCGATCATCCTGGAAAATGCCGAACCTCGTGCGAGCGAGCATGTGGCGTTGAAGTTTGCGGGCGGCAGGGTACTTGCGGAAGACTTGGCTGCAGGTCGTACCCAACCACCCTTCCCCGCTTCGGCCATGGATGGCTACGGTGTGCGCGCCAGCGATGTGGCCACAGTTCCCGTCACCCTGAAAATCGTTGGAGAAGCTGCTGCCGGAAATCCGTTTGCCGGATCACTTAATGCCGGCGAAGCAGTGCGTATCTTTACCGGCGCGCCGGTGCCGCCGGGGGCCGATACGATCGTCATTCAGGAAAACACCACGGCGCAGCCGGGCGCTGTGACCATCCTGCAGCCATCAACCGCTGGACGCTTCATCCGTCCCGAAGGTCTTGATTTCCGGACCGGCGATGTTCTTCTGCATCAAGGTGACCTGATTGACCCACAGCGTCTTTCGCTTGCTGCCGCGATGAACCATGCGCGATTGCCGGTCTATTGCAAGCCAAGGGTGGCGCTGTTTGCCACCGGGGATGAACTGGCGCTGCCGGGAGAAAAAACCGGGGCTGGCGGTATCATCGCTTCCAACACTTTCGGGCTTGCAGCGATGGTCAGGGCCCATGGCGGCGAAGTTGATGATTTCGGGATTATACGCGACACGCGCGAAGCACTCGACGCCGCGTTGACCTCGGCAATCGATGGCGGGGCGGATCTTCTCTTGACGACAGGCGGCGCGTCGGTAGGCGATCACGACCTGATCGTCCCTGCCCTCAAGGCACTGGGCGCAGACATCCGGTTTTCGAAAATTGCGATGCGACCAGGCAAGCCACTCATTTTCGCAACCATTGTCCGTGGCGGACGGACCCTCCGGGCGCTTGGACTGGCGGGCAATCCGGTCTCCAGCATTGTCGCGGGTTACCGCTTCGTCGCACCGCTTGTCACGAAGCTGGCAGGCCTGCCAATGCGCCAGGCCGAGCCACTCGACGCGATATTTGGCAGCGCCCTTCCAGCCAATGACGAGCGCGAGGAATATATGCGCGCGACCATCCGCAGGCTGGATGGCGGTGTGCTTGAAGCCAGCCCGTTCGAGAAGCAGGACAGCTCCATGCTTGCCAATCTGGCACGCGCCGATGCGCTGGTCATAAGGCCGGCAAGCGCGCCCGAGGCAAGGCCGGGCGACCCGTGCAAGATCATACTCCTGAGATAGGCAAGCCAGGGTTGCGGAAATGTTCTTGCAGAACATTGCAGGAACGTGTATAGGTGTTCGTGATTTGTTTCGCAGTGAGATTCCGGTTTCGAACTGGCTCACCGGGCGCAACGGGAGAACCGCCATGCTAACGCACCAGCAGCGTGAATTGCTGCTTTTCATCAATGACCGACTGCAGGCCGAAGGTGTGCCACCCTCTTTCGATGAAATGAAGGACGCGCTTGAACTGAAATCCAAGTCCGGCATTCACCGGCTGATCACGGCGTTGGAAGAACGTGGTTTCATCCGGAGGCTTCCCAACCGTGCCCGGGCGCTGGAAGTTCTGCGCCTGCCAGATTCGCATAATGGCTCGCATGGTGGATCGCAAGCTGGCATGGCACAGCCGACAGTGGCACAATCTTCGGGCTTTCATGCGCAACCGCAACAGCCCCTTTCTGGAGAACGTCCCCGCGGCTTTACGCCCAGTGTGATCGATGGAGATCTTTCGCGTGCACCGGCGAGCAGTGTAGCCCCGTCACGAGGGCGCGGAATTGCCGCTTCGGCTCCGTCTCTCGATGATGGCGAGGTATCGATTTCAATTCCGGTCATGGGGCGAATTGCTGCTGGTGTGCCGATCTCGGCAATCCAGGACCATACGCGCAATGTGACCGTGCCGCCCGACATGATCGGCATCGGGGCGCATTATGCGCTGGAAGTGAATGGTGATTCGATGATTGACGCCGGAATCCATGATGGTGACACGGTGATAATCCGTGAAACCAATAGTGCTGATGCAGGTGATATTGTCGTTGCGCTTGTTGATGACGAAGAAGCAACGCTGAAGCGGCTGCGGCGCAAGGGTGCCTCAATTGCGCTTGAAGCTGCAAACCCCGCCTATGAGACACGCATTTTCACTCAGGATCGGGTAAAGGTTCAAGGCCGCCTCGTCGGGTTGATCCGGCGCTATTAGGCGTATCGGCATCCTCCGCAATTACGATTGCGGGTTTTTGCCAGGGGCGATTGCCATTGTGAATGGCTGTTGTAATCAGGGCAGCCTGCAGCCATTCCCGCATTGCGGCGTCGCGGTCCTTTCTGGTTGGGCGGTCCTGTCTGGCCGATTTGGCGGGCGGCACTGAGGGCTTTCCTTCGATTTGTCGAGCTGCCGCCATTTGCAGTCGAGGGTGTTGCGGCAGATGGATGGCATGTGTTCCCCTGTTTTCGAAATCTTCGCGCTTTAGAATGATGGCAGGTTTCCTGCCCTTGCAATTCACCCATCGCAGGCGCGGCGCAACCAGAATGTCTGCCTGTTCGCAAGCTTGCGCCAGCAGCTTTGGAGCGAAAACCACATGAACCGAAACCGCCTGCGGCAGTGTTGCAATGCAATGGTCCTTGTCGCATTTCCCGATCATGGAGCGGTCGCTTTCTGCCATCCCGCCTGAATACGCCCTTAGCCAGATATCGCTTACAAAGGCGTTCCGCCGTGGATAGGCAAGAAGCAGTCTGCCCGAAGACGTTGCCATGGCAATCGCCCGTCCGTCCTGCGATATGAGCAAGTCCGGGGTCTTGCCGGCGGAAAATGTCAGGGGCAAGAATGCTGCGAATGCCAGCCCGAGGAAGCGGAGTTTCGAGCGCAGCAAGGTCAGGCAGGCCAGCCCTGTTGCGCCAAGGGCGAGGAACACCATGGGTTTGGCGCCTGTAACGCCGGAAATGCCAAAACTGTTGGTCCAGTCGGATATCTCGACAACGCGCCGGATCGACCAGCCTAGCGCATCAAGGGTCAGAAACTCAAGTCCATACGGCATCAGCAGGCTTGATAGCAGCGCCAGCGGCATGACGAGAAAGCTGACGACAGGCATTGCGGCGAGATTTGCGACAAATCCCATCGGTGCGATCCGGTGGAAATGCCATGCCGCAAACAGGCCCGTGGCAATTCCGGCGACTATGCTGGTAAATGCCAGGCTCGAAACCTGCGTCACAGCGGATTTCACCACCCCCATCGCCCAGCCAGGCGTCTCACGACCACGCAATGCAAATCGACGGGCATTGCGTTCAGTCACGGCTTCGTAGGCTGCAACTAGGGCGGCGGCTGCCGCAAATGACATCTGAAAACCGGGCTCCAGCAATGCCTCCGGGCTCAAACACAGGATTATCGTTGCCGCAAGCGCCACATTGCGAATGGTGAGGGCCCGCCGGTCCGCCAGTGTGGCGGCAAGCATGATCGCAATCATCAGCCATGCTCGTTGCGTCGCGACGGATGCTCCTGAAATCACCAGATAAAGCGAAGCCGAAAGCAGGCCTGCACATGCTGCCCATTTGCGGATCGGATAGTGCAAGGCCAGCGCCGGAAACCAGGCCAGAACATAGCGTAGCACTGCAACAACGGTCAGCGTGACCAAAGCCATGTGCAACCCTGAAATTGCCAGTATGTGAGCAAGGCCGGACTGGCGCAGGCTATCCTGGATTTTGGACGGAATTGCGCTGCGGTCGCCGGTTATCAGGGCTATTGCAACCGCGCCCTCGTCACCAGGCAGGGATACGCGGATCCTGCTGGCAATTTCCCTGCGAAACCTGTTGAGCGCAATGGTCAGGATTTCTCTCGTGGAAAGGGCTGGAACCGCGTCGCTCGTGCTTGCCACCTTGGGCGCACCCATGAAGAAACCCGCGCCGCCCATGCCATCAAATCGGGCAAAGAAACCGAAATCATAACCACCGGGATAGGCTGGCCCGGAAAGCGGTTGCAGCGAAGCGAGGCCGACAATTGCATCGCCCGGCTCAAAGCGCTGTCCCTTGCTGCCAGCAGAAATTCGAACCAGGTAAGGCAGCTTGCCACCGGGGATTTTGTCAATCGCGCCTGGTCGAATGAGATAGCGCGGCGAGCCACGGCTGTTTGTGTCGGCCTCGATGACAATTCCGCTGATCCGGGCCTTGATGCCGGTATCAAGGACGGGATGGTTGGTGGCCTGTGTCCGCCACTGTGCCAGCGCTGCACCTGCAAAGACCAGCATGGTTGCAATCATGATTGCATGAACAAGGCTGTGATGACGCTGGGTCATGGCAAGGGCCAGCGCAATTGCAGCCGTAGCCAGCAACATGGCAAAAAGCGGTTCGGCCTGCGCCCAGAAATATCCGGTTATTCCCAGCGCCAGCAAGACCGGAACAAGATTGAACAATCCGCCCGCCTCACGCTCAAGCAGCCATTCTTGCGCCAATCTCTCCCGGCCATGCTGCACAGTGTCGGCAAGGCGGACCGCCAGTCTTGTGCGCAGACCCGGCCGATCAATGGAAATGCCTGTCTGGCTGATCGCCAGCGCATCCGCCCCATATTTGTTGGCGATTTGCAGCAGATCGCGATCTCGCGCTCGATCTGGCGATGCACCTCGCGGAATATCCGGCTTGTCGCTTGCCATGTCGCGGATTTACCCCAAACTTCCCGGCTATGCCGGACTAAGCACTGCCCCAATCCTTGCCTCACGCGGCAAACATGCTACACCACCGTCGAACAGGCTGTCGGCGCGTAAATTGCATGACGAGCAATTCAACCACCCATGCTTGCATAAATCAATCTTCAGGCCAACAGCCTACCCGCTGATCAACCAGCACCCAGCGCTGTAGCCTCACAACTGCCCAGCAAACAGGAAAATCATGCCGGATACCGTAATCACCCGCTTTGCACCGTCACCGACCGGTTTCTTGCACATTGGCGGCGCACG
>JAGRLM010000357.1:0-5076 GCA_020441795.1 Nitratireductor sp. | reverse complement strand
GCCATACTGGACGGACTTTCCTGGATGGGCATCAGCTGGGATGGCGAACCGATCTCACAGTTCGAACGCGCCGCCCGTCACAAGCAGGTAGCCGAGGAACTCGTCGCCATGGGCAAGGCCTATTACTGCTTTGCCAGCCAGCAGGAACTGGAGGAGATGCGCGAAAAGGCGCGCGCTGAGGGCCGCCCGCCGCGCTACGACGGGCGTTGGCGCGATCGTGATCCGTCAGAAGCGCCAGCCGGTGCCAAGGGTGTCATTCGCATCAAGGCTCCGCAGGACGGCGAGACGGTTGTCAATGACCAGGTTCAAGGTGTAGTCCGTTTTCCCAACAAGGACCTCGACGACATGGTGCTGCTGCGCTCGGATGGCACTCCGACATATATGCTGGCAGTAGTGGTCGATGATCACGACATGGGCGTCACCCATATCATTCGCGGTGATGACCACCTTACCAATGCCGGCCGGCAGACGCTGATCTATGACGCGATGGGATGGACAGTGCCGGTCATGGCGCATATTCCACTGATCCACGGTCCTGATGGTGCGAAGCTCTCCAAGCGGCATGGGGCGCTGGGTGCGGAAGCCTATCGTGCCATGGGTTACCTTCCCGAGGCGCTGCGCAATTACCTTGTCCGGCTTGGCTGGGCAC
The DNA here is from genome assembly GCA_020441795.1 of Nitratireductor sp. Taxonomy (GTDB): domain Bacteria; phylum Pseudomonadota; class Alphaproteobacteria; order Rhizobiales; family Rhizobiaceae; genus BOKV01. The sequence continues at coordinate 4,427 of JAGRLM010000357.1, read as the reverse complement.
ATGGCGACGCGGAAATCATGACGATTGAGGAAATGGTTTCGTGGTTCGGCTTTGACGGCATGAGCAAGGGCGCGGCGCGCTTTGACATCGCCAAATTGCAGAGCCTCAACGGGCACTATATCCGGCACGCGGATGATGAATATCTGGTTGGCGTGGTCGAGGCCATACTGCCGGAAATCGAGGGTGGCCGCGAAATCCTGGGCGCCATGACTCCAGACCGGCGCAAGCAGCTTGTGCATGCAATGCCTGGCTTGAAGGAGCGCGCCAAGACGCTGGTGGAACTGGCTGACGGCGCGCGTTTCATCTTTGACCAGCGGCCATTGGCGCTGGATGAAAAGGCAGACGCAATCCTTGTCGATGGCGGGCGCGAGGCACTGGCGCAAATCCTGCCCGCACTCGAGGCGCTGGACGAATGGACCGCCGAGAGTACTGATGCTGCAGCGCGCGAGCATGCGGAGAAAACCGGCATGAAGCTGGGCAAGGTCGCTCAGCCGCTACGTGCTGCCCTTACCGGGCGGGCGGTTTCGCCGCCGGTCTTTGATGTGATGGAGGTATTGGGCCGCGAGGAAAGCCTGGCGCGCATTGGAGATCAGGCGAAACAGGCCTGACGCGGCGCGTTATCACTTGATCGGCAATTCCAGTGTCCTGGTGCTCCAGCCATGCACGGTGTCATGCGCGCGTATGGTGACGGCGGAAACATCATCAGGAATGGCGATGCCGGATTGGGAACGGGTGAAGGGCTGCTCGTCAATATGGGGATGGGCGAGGATACGCTCTCCCAGAACTGTGCCAGCGGCATCGCCGACCTGCCATTTGTCGGCATAATGATCCCAGCCGCTATCTGCGTGGCGCAATGTGACGTGGAAGGTGTAAATGCCAGGACTTTCAGCCACCACGGTGGCTTTGGTCACGGTAGCCTCGTCTGCAAAGGCCGACAACGGCACCAGAAGACAGAATGCAAGAAGCAGGAAGGCGGGTTTTCCAGTCATGGGCTGATCATCCCGACCAAGATGCAATGCGTCAAATCAACGGGGTTGAATTTGTCGTGACCAACAGGCATCAAACCCGAAAATGGAGGCGATCATGGCCAGCGGGTCGAAAAAAGTGATTTATGCGGCATTGGCCGGCAATGCGTTGATTTCCGTTACCAAGTTCGTGGCAGCTGCCATTACCGGTTCGTCCGCGATGTTGTCGGAAGGCATACACAGTCTGGTTGATACGGGAAATCAGGGCCTGCTGCTCTACGGATTGAAACGGGCGAACCAGCCTGCTGACGAAAAACACCCGTTTGGCTATGGCAGTGAACTGTATTTCTGGGCGTTTGTCGTTGCGATCCTGATCTTTGCCATCGGCTCGGGCATCTCGATCTATGAAGGCATAGACAAGGTTTTGCATCCCCATCCCATGAGTGACCCGACGATCAATTATATCGTTCTTGGCTTGGCTCTGGTGTTTGAGGGCATCGCCTGGTCGGTGGCATTGCGTGAATTCCAGACGACCAAGGGCAAGAAGAGCTATATCGAAGCCGTGCGCGACAGCAAAGACCCCTCGGTCTTCACCGTCCTGTTCGAGGATACCGCAGCCATGCTGGGCCTTGTTGTGGCCTTTGCTGGCATCGCAGGGTCGCAGTATTTTGGCATTGCCGAATTGGACGGCGTAGCATCCATTGCGATCGGGATCATTCTTGGCCTGACAGCCGTGCTGCTGGCCTATGAGACCAAGGGTCTGCTGATAGGTGAAGCGGCCGCGCCGGAAATTGTGAAGACCATTCGAAATATCGTCGAGGCAACACCGGTGATCGACCGCCTGAATGAAATTCGCACCCTTCATTTCGGACCGAATGACGTGTTGCTCGCGGTGTCCGTTGATTTCGAGGACAATCTGACGGCAGGCAAGGTCGAGGACGCAATCTATGATCTTGAGGTAGCCATCAAGCAGCGCTTCCCGGTCGTGAAGCGGCTGTTCATCGAGGTACAGAATGCGCGCGACCATCAGGAGGAAATTGAGAGGGCGCACGAATTGCGGGCCAGGGAAGCTGCCGGGAAATGATTGCGTGGGAACATTTGGGCAGCGCTGAAATGCCCGGCGGCGGCGCGTTGAAGCTGATGCGGCGGGGAAAGGAATATTCGATCAAGCTGGACCGCATCGAGTTGATGAACAGCCGTTTGTCCGGTTCGGAAGAAGCGCTCGCGACCCTGGCACTTGAGCGTATTGGCGCCGTCAAACAGCCAGAAATCCTGATTGGCGGTTTGGGAATGGGGTTCACGCTGCGCGCGGCCCTGGCCTGTTTTCCCGATGATGCGGTAATCACCGTCGCTGAGCTCTCTCCCGATATCGTTGAATGGGCGCGCGGACCGATGTCGGAGCTGTTTGGCGCTTCGATGGAAGATCCACGAGTGGTGATCCATATCGGGGATGTCGGGCCGCTGATCGCAGGCAGCAAGGCGCGCTACCATGCGATATTGCTCGATGTGGACAATGGCCCGGAGGGTATTTCGCGGGCGGACAATGATGCGATCTATTCGCCCAAGGGCCTGGGCGCAGCCAAATCCGCGTTGAAACCCGGTGGCGTTCTGGGCGTCTGGTCCCAGGGGCCTGATGCCGCCTTTCACGGCAGGATGAAACAAAGCGGATTGAAGACCGAGGAGGTTCGGGTCAAGGCCAATGCCGGACGAAAAGGCGCACGCCACGTTTTGTGGTTCGGAACCCGGCCGGGTGGTGATCAACGCGCCAGTCGATGACCTGAGGCAAATTCGATCAGGTCCCATTGATTACCGTACAGATCGGCAAAGACGGCAACCTTGCCGTAATCCATCTGTTTGGGCTCGCGGATTATCGTAATCCCTTGCTCCAGCAAATTGCGGTAATCCGCGTCAAAGTCGTTGGTTCGCAGAAACAGAAATACCCGGCCGCCAGACTGGTTGCCGATAAAATCCAGTTGCTTGGGCTTTGATGCCCTGGCCAGAAGCAGCGTGGTGCCCTGCCCGCTTTCGCCAAATCCGCGTGGTGCAATCACCACCCAGCGCTTGTCCTGCTCCGGCTGGTAGCTGTCCTCGATTAATTCGAAGCCAAGCTTGCCGCAATAGAAAGCCAGTGCCTCATCATAGTCGCGCACCACCAGCGCTACATGGATGACTGCCTGATTTGAACCGTGCATGGATGCGCGCAACTATCAGAACGGTATTTCATCGTCGAGATCACCACCGGAACCCTGGCCGTAATCGCTGGTCGAACGCCCGCCGCCCTGTGGCGCCGACGACCTGCTCGAGCCATAGGACGGGCCTGACTGGCCGAAATCGGAATCGCCACCGTAGTCAGAGCTTCCGCCACCGTCACCGCGACCATCCAGCATGGTCAGGTTGCCGTTGAAGCCTTGCAACACAACCTCGGTCGAATACCGGTCCTGACCGGACTGGTCCTGCCATTTGCGGGTCTGCAACTGGCCCTCGAGATAGACCTTGGACCCCTTTTTCAGATATTGTTCGGCGATCTTGCAAAGGCCTTCATTGAAGATCACCACGCGGTGCCATTCGGTCTTTTCGCGGCGTTCACCCGAATTCTTGTCACGCCAGGACTCGGATGTCGCAATGCGGAGATTGGCAATCGGCCTGCCATCCTGTGTACGCTTGATCTCCGGATCAGCACCCAGATTGCCAATCAGGATCACCTTGTTGATGCTGCCTGCCATTTTTTACTCCTGCTTCTCCCGCCTGCCATCCGTGCCGTTTCAGCACGATGTCGGGAACTGTCATGATTTGCGGGCATAATGCCCCAACTGCCTTGCAATCGCACCCGCAGGGATTAACTATCCACATCTGAAACAGAACAGGGCATACCTGACCTGCCTTGTGTTTGTTCTTATTATGTTCTCAAATGAACCTGAAATCAAGTGCGAATCGCTGGCTTGTAAAGCTGTGGTTGCGCCAAATCCCGTTTCTGGCGGAAAAGACCGGCCATGGCTGAACACAAGCATATCTCGATCCGCGGCGCACGCGAGCACAATCTCAAGAATGTTGATCTCGATCTACCCCGGGACAGCCTGATCGTGATTACCGGACTGTCGGGTTCGGGCAAATCCTCGCTCGCCTTCGATACCATCTATGCCGAAGGGCAGAGGCGCTATGTCGAAAGCCTTTCGGCCTATGCGCGCCAGTTTCTGGAAATGATGCAGAAGCCGGATGTTGACCAGATCGATGGTCTGTCGCCAGCCATTTCCATCGAACAGAAAACCACCAGCCGAAATCCGCGCTCAACCGTCGGCACGGTAACAGAAATCTATGACTATATGCGGCTCTTGTTCGCGCGAGTCGGTATTCCGTATTCGCCGGCGACAGGCCTGCCGATCGAGAGCCAGACTGTCAGCCAGATGGTGGATCGCATCATGGCGATGGAGGAAGGCACGCGGCTCTATCTGCTGGCGCCGATCG
>JAGRLM010000356.1 GCA_020441795.1 Nitratireductor sp. | reverse complement strand
GAATAGCTGAAATAGAGTTTGGCCACCGTGCCCTCCGACGATCATCAGGATGCCAGACAATCGGAGTCCGCAGGCTGCTGTTCAAGACCCGGCGTAAGACATCCACAGGAACCGCGAGAAAAAGAGGGCCGCGTTCCCACAAACGCGACCCTCCTCGCCACCTCAGTGGCGCTTCCGGTAATTCCCCCACGGACTACCGGAAATTCGAGACCTGCAAGGCAGAATTGGCATTGCCCGCGAGCCAGGCGCGAATTTTCGCTACCACGTGATCGGGCGAGATCGGCTTGGCCAGATAATCATCCATCCCGGCGTCAAGGCAGCGCTGCCGGTCTTCCTTGAGGGCATGGGCGGTCATCGCGATGATCGGGGTGCGCGCAATGCCGGTTTCAGCTTCGATTTCCCTGATGGCCGCTGTAACCTCAAAGCCGTTCTTTTCCGGCAGCGACACATCCATCAGCACCACCAGCGGCATCAGGAGGCGGAATGCCTCAATCCCCTTGAGGCCATCTTGCGCAATATGAACCGGCATTTCGAGCGGCAGCAGGGTATGCTCCAGCACCAGCCGGTTTATCTCATTGTCTTCGACAGCCAGAATGCAGCCTCCGGTGTGAGTTTCATCCAGTCCGATCAGCATTGTTGTCCGCCTCCGCCGACGTTGGAATGACTTATCCCGCCTTGGCGAAATGATCTGCATTGGGATCACGATCCATGAAATCGCGGATATATCCCATTGTCTTGTGCGCATCCTGCGGCTTGCCGAACAGATAACCCTGGCCAGCATGGCAGCCATAGCGCTTGAGGCTCTCGGCCTGGCGCAATTCCTCGATCCCTTCCGCAACCACGGTAAGTTCGAGACCGGCACACATTTCGAGGATCGCGCGCACAATGTGCTCGGCCGGCTTGTCCTCGCCAATCGCCATGATGAAGGCGCGGTCGATCTTGACCTTGTCGAGCTTCAACTCACGCAACCTTCCAAGGCTCGACTGACCCGTTCCAAAGTCATCCATCGAAATCCGTATGCCCGACTGGTGCAACTGGTCGATGATCATCGCCGCAGTTTCGGGGTCGGACATCATGGCCGTTTCCGTTACCTCGATCTCCAGTCGATGGGGCGGCAGTCCGGCGCGGCGAATGATGTCCTTGATATTGTCAGCAGTTGACGGATCAACAAGCTGGACACTGGAGAGATTGAACGACAGGAACAGTTCATCCGGCCATTCGGCTGCGGCACGTGCAGCCTGCAACAAGAGAGATTCAGTCAGGGGTGCAATGATGCCGCGCTCTTCTGCGAGCGGAATGAACATTGCCGGTGATACGAAGCCAAGCTCCGGATCGATCCAGCGTGCAAGCGATTCAAAGCCCAGCAACTTGCCATCCTGAAGCGAAATGATCGGCTGGAAATGCGGCTTGACGCGGTGTTCGGCAATCGCGTTTCGCAAAGCCTGTTCGACGCGGGCATTTTCGCGCACGACCTCTTCCAGTTCCTTTGAATATACCGTCACCCGGCCGCGACCGCGGCGCTTCGACTGATACATGGCAGTGTCGATATTGCCCATGATCTGTTCAATGGTATCGCCGGAATTGGGATAAAGCGCAAAGCCGAAAGAGCCCGAAAGGCGCACATTGCGGCCATCAAGATCGAATGGGGCCATCAACACATTCTGCAATATCTTGGCCTTGGCCGCAGCCCCTGCCTCATCCTTCACATGCGGGAAGATGAAGGCGAATTCGTCTCCGCCATAGCGGCTGACAAAACCGTCGCCCTCGACCGAGGCAGCCAGGCGAAGCGCGCATTGCTTGATGATCTCGTCACCACCTGAATGGCCGAACAGGTCATTGATTGGTTTCATCCCGTCAAGATTGACGAGCCCGATGGCGAAGGCGGCATCGTCACCTGCCCGGCTTTCAACCAGCTTGCTGAATTTCTCGGACATTCGCATCTTGTTGCCGAGGCCGGTGAGTGGATCGGTATAGGCAAGCGAGAGTGCCTTGCCATTGGTCCGGTGGCCCTTCTTGCTCTTGTCATTGTCGAAGGAAAGGGCCGAAAACTGCCGCTCCTCGACAGCGAGTTTCTCGAGCGACTCTTCATTGGCAAGTGCCCGCTGGACCAGGGGTGCGATGCGCAACCACAAATAGGCGAGACCAAGTATGGCCGCCAGGCCTGGCAACAACATGATCAATGCGCCATAGGCCTGTGGGATCAGGAAAGTGGCGGCACCGGCAAACAGGCAGACGATGGAAACAACAATCAGCACGGCTACCAGGGGATTCCTGACTTCCGTGGTGAACCGGGAGCTGTGATTGGAAGCTTGTCGTTTGGTTGAATCTACCGCCGACATGTCTTGACCCCTGTGGTTACCCTTGATTTTTCGCAACAGGCTTGCCCGACAACAGTAAACAAGCTGTTCTGTGGAAGACTGCAGCCCATGCCTTGAACGCAAAAACCGGACGTTTCCGCCCGGTTTCTGGATGCTTGGTAAACAGAAGCCTAACTGTTGGCTATTCGAGCGAACCCTTGGGTTCAGCGCCCTCATCTGGCGTGACGTCAATGATCGCCGCACGCTTTGTCACCTTTACCCCCGGCTTGCAATTCTCCATGCACGGTGCCTTGCGACGGTCTGCAAGCTCCGTTGTTTCACGGTCATCCATGTAGAAGTTGTCCGTGTTCGGCATTTTCACCGAGACGAAATTTTCCTTCGACAGCTCGAAATCCTCATCCGTCACCACGTCGTTGACATATAGAAGATAGGCCGTGATGGCATAGACTTCGTCCGGCTCGAGGCTCTTGGCCTCGGTAAACGGCATGGCACGATTGATATAGTCGAAAACGGTCGAGAGATATGGCCAGTAGGAGCCGATGGTTTTGACCGGGTTGTCGCTCTTCAACGAGCCCTGCCCGCCCGCAAGCACCGGCCAGCGATCCACACCTTCACCAAAATCTCCATGGCAGGCTGCGCATTTTTCCGCGAATATCTCTTCGCCCTGCGCCACCGTTCCCCGACCTTCTGGCAGGCCCTGGCCATCGGGGCGAACATCAATATCCCAGGCCGCTACCTCCTCGGGTGTCGCCTCGCGCCCCAGATTGAACTGACCGGCAAGAACGGGCGAGATCAGCGCCATATGAATACCTGCTGCAAGGAGTGCAGCCTTAGGAAACCTCGACATTCTCCGCCTCCCCTTTCGAATTGACCAGCCAGGTCTGGATACCATTGTTGTGATAGATGGAGTTTGTCCCGCGCACGGCGCGCAACTCGTTCTTGGTCGGTTGCACATAGCCGGTTGAATCGATGGCGCGCGACTGGAGCAACAGTTCCGAGCCATCCCAGTCGAACTCGTAATAGAAGCGGTGCATCGACTTGTCGAAGCTCGGCCCGCTGATCCGCGCTTCGCGCCAGTTGTTGCCACCATCCAGCGAAACATCAACGCGGTCGATCTTGCCGCGGCCTGACCATGCAACCCCGGTGATGACCGTGCGCCCCTTGCCGTGGGTAATCGGCGCCTGAGGGCTCGGATTGGTGATGACCGACTTCGCATCCATCTCCCAGGTAAAGCGGCGCGCTTTGCCATTGGCCATCAGGTCGGTATATTTCGAGGTCTCTTCGCGGTGCTGCCACGGCTCGTCACCCACTTCGATGCGGCGCAGCCATTTTACCCACATATTGCCTTCCCAGCCGGGAACCACGAGGCGGGCCGGATAGCCCTGTTCGGGGCGCAGCGCCTCACCATTCATCTTGAAGGCAACCATGCAGTCGTCCAGCGCCTTTTCAAGCGGAACCGACCGCGTCATTCCCGAGGCATCCGCACCTTCGGGCATCACCCATTTGGCATTTGTCTTTACGCCTGCCTCTTCGAGCAGGTATTTCAGCGGCACACCCGTATAAACCACGTTGTGGATCATGCCATGCGTGTACTGGCAGCCATTGAGCTGTGCACCGCGCCACTCCATGCCGGAATTGGCCGCGCATTCCAGGAAATAGATCCGGTTTTCACGCGGGAAGCGCTTGAGATCTTCCATCGTGAAGACCATTGGCTTGTCCACCAGGCCGTTGATCATCAGCCGGTATTCTGCGGGGTCTACTTCTGCAACACCGCCATGATGACGCTCGAAGCAAAGCCCATTGGGCGTGATGATGCCGTCAAGCTCGTGCAGTGGTGTGAAATTGACCGACGAAACCGTGTCCGCAGTCAGCCATGGCACATTGCGCCGCACCACATGCGCTTCAAACTGTGATGGCATGCCATAGGGAGCAGCATCCACCCCGTTGCCGGGATAGACTGCCCAATCCTTCTTTTCCACGATTGCCTCATCGCCTTCGGCAAAAGCGGTGCGACCGCCAGCGACCATGGCACCTGCTGCCACTCCGGCCGTGAGGCCCGCCTTGAGAAATTGTCGCCGCGCCGGCACGGCAAGTTCCGGCTTTTCCTGCTTGAACATCTGCATCTCCTCACATCGGCTGCCCGGCTACAAATCCGGACCACAATTCGCGTCACGCTACTTCAACACAACATAACATTCAAATCTTTGAATGTAAAATCCCGCACTCGCCCCGTGCCGGTTTTCCCGGCCCGAAGGCGGCGCAGATCCGTCAGATTCCGCTGATCTTCACGGAGCGGTTTTCAGCAACCGAAACCGTCCCCTTTGCCGTGACATATTCCTCGACCACATCCCAGATTGGCGGGCCTTCCGTGCCTTCATTGACCGAAGCCCAACCTGCCACGACATAGGTCTTTGCAGGATCAATGGCTTCGCCCGTCTTGAGGACGGTCATGTCGCTGATGCGTGAACCCATTGGTTTGCCGACATCAATCGAATAGCCCATGCCGCCGACGCGAACCATGTCGCCGCCCTGCTGATAATAGGGGTCGGCGTTGAACAGGTTGTCGGCGACATCCTCCATGATTTCATGAATGGTCTCACCGCTCATTTCCGAGCGATAGGCAGCCGGATAGGTCATGGC
>JAGRLM010000355.1:2659-11683 GCA_020441795.1 Nitratireductor sp. | reverse complement strand
ACCAGGTGGAAAATCAGGATCACCCGTGCTTCCGACAGCTTTTCCATGCCGGACAGGATCATGCCTGCCTGAATTGCCAAAGCAGCCAGAAACAGGAAGTCGTATCGGGCAATCGGCATGAAATCGGGATACCAGAGCCGCGTCACCATGATGAGCGCCAGCAAGGCACCGCCAAATATGCAGGCCCAGGCCTGCTTCAGGCCAAAAACCAGGAACTCGACCAGCGCTCCATGAAATCCGCTGGCAGGCAGGCTGTCGAGCAGGCGGTGGGCCTGGAAATCGATCCAGCCTTCCAGACTGGTGAACCGCCGACCCGACTGATCGCCCAGTTCAGGTCCAGTCTCAGGTGTTGCCATGGCCGGGTATTTTCACGAGGAAATCGTGCAGGTCATCGGTCACATGATCGATATGGGGGTCGCTTCCCCCTTCCAGTTCCCATGCCTCGGCTGAATGGTCCTTTCCGGCCATGGGAACGATCAGCACCGTTACCATGCCCATTTCCTTCGGCACTGTCAGGTTGCGCGGCATGTCTTCGAACATCGCAGCCTTTTGGGGCGCAATATCATGCGCTCCCAGGAATGCGTCATACGGCTCGCGCATCGGCTTGGGATTGAAATTCGAAGCCACAATGTCAAACAGGGAATCGAAATGGCGGACCGAAATGCCGATTGCCGCAAGCGTGTTTTCCGCATGGCGAACATCGCCATTGGTGAAAATGTGCTTGCGACCGGGTAGTTTGGCTATCGCCTCTCCCAGGGCCGGATTGTGCTCGACCTGCGAATAGTCAATGTCATGGACATCGGCGAGATAGTGATGCGGATCGATATCGAATTCGCGCATCAGCCCGTTGAGTGTGGTTCCATGCTCGCGATAAAGCCGCTTCTGCAACAGCCTCGCTTCTTCCTTCTGCAGGCCGGTAAGCTTTTCGACATAGGCGGTCATGCGCCAGTCGATCTGGCTGAACAGGTCGCAATGGCGCGGATAAAGCGTGTTGTCGAGGTCAAACACCCAATCGGTGACATGGGTGAAGGCTTGGTGTGGGATGTCTTTTTTCATGCCCGTCTTCTGCCATGGCGGGGATGGATTTGGAAGTATCTGCTCTGAACATCATCCCTGGTTACATGATTTTTACCGATACCGGTTATGAAGAGCTCTGGAATGGGGGTTCATGATGGGCAGGATTTTCTTTTTTTCATTTCTGATTGGTACCGGAGCGCTTTTGATGGCTGCTCTGCAGATCGGTATTGTGACGCCGCTCATGGGAGAGCCCTACCAGGCTAGCATGTTCGTCAATGCGGTCATTGGTTGCTATTCGATCGGTACGCCGGTTGCATTTTACTGCCTGCGCCAGAACCACCTGCTAAAGGGGGTCATGGGCGAACTCGAAAAGGCACATGCTCAACTTGCCGAAGCCCATGAGCAATTGTCCGAAAAGGCAAGCCGGGACGACATGACCGGTTTCCTCAACCGTGAGAATTTCTTCTCGGTGATGGAGACGACCCGCAGGACAATCACCCATGGTGCGATGCTGATTGTCGATGCCGATCACTTCAAGAAGATCAATGACACCTGGGGTCACCTCAAGGGTGACGAAGCCTTGCTGCTCATCACCAATGCAATCAGGAAGTCGCTGCGCAACGGCGATTTTGTCGGCCGCATCGGCGGCGAGGAATTTGCGGTATTCCTGCCCGGCGCATCCGAGCGGGACGCTATTGCCGTTGGCGAGCGCATTCGTACCAGCGTCGAATTGCTGGAATTCCGCCCCGACGGCGAAATCGTGCCACTGACGGTCAGCATTGGCGGAGCAACGGCAGGCAAGGAACCCACCACATCACAACTGATGCGGGCTGCGGATTTGCGGCTGTATGATGCAAAACGCAATGGCCGCAATTGCACGCTGATGACGACAGAGCTCGTCAGCGCAGCACCGACAGGCAAATCAGTCACTGCTGCAAACAACATGGCCGCCTGAGCCTGGGCGGGCTTGCTTTTTCCCTCGGCCCGGGGAATGTCAGGTGATGGAAATCTGGGTCTTCATCACCATTGCCGCCGCGTTCTTGCAGAACATCCGTTCGATGCTGCAAAAACACCTGAAGGCGTCCATGGGAACCACGGCGGCGACCTTTGTCCGATTCGGTTTTGGCCTGCCATTCGCGCTTGTGTTCGTTGCCTTTCTGCATTTCGGCATGGCCTATCCGGTTCCCGTTCCAGAAGCGGCCTTTTTCGGCTGGGTGGTGCTGGGCGGACTGACGCAGATCATCGCCACCTTTCTCCTGCTTTATATTTTCGGTTTTCGCAATTTCGTCGTGGGAACCGCCTATTCCCGCACCGAACCAGCCCAGGCGGCTGTCTTCAGCGTCCTGTTTCTGGGTGAACATTCTGCAGCAGGCACCCTGATTGCCATTGCGATATCCGTGATTGGCGTCATGTTCATTTCCGTTGCCCGCTCCGCAACCGGTATTCGCTCGCTGCTGACTTCCGTTTTCAGCAGGACTGCGGCTGCCGGAATTGCCTCTGGCACGGCATTCGGCATTGCCGCTGTTGCATATCGCGCAGCATCGCTCTCGCTTGGCTATCCCGGCTATCTGATGCAGGCAGCCGTCACCCTGCTGGCAACAATAAGTTTCCAGACGGCAATCATGCTGGCCTGGCTCTACTGGCGCGAGCGCGGCGAGTTTGCCCGCATCCGCTCAGCGTGGAAAATATCGGCGATAGTCGGAATGGTCGGCGCAACGGCATCCTTTGGCTGGTTCACGGCCATGACGCTCCAGCAATCGGCTGTCGTAAAGGCACTGGCACAGATCGAGATCCTCTTCACCATCGCGACATCGATCCTGTTTTTCCGCGAAAAAATAAACCGGCTCGAACTGGCAGGATCAGCGCTGATCATTGCCGGAATCCTTTCACTGCTCTATGTCGGCTGAGCGGGAAGACCAAAACTTCCGTTTTGCCGCTTATTTCCCGAACAAGCCAGAGTAGCAGCCCGTGAACCAGCACCATTCAGCGTCGCAACATGAAAACGACTATCCGCAAACCCGTTGGCGCGCCCTGGCTGTCCTGCTGATTGCAAGTTTCATGAACATGATTGACGTTACAATCGTCAATGTCGCCTTGCCGAGCCTGCAAAAGAGCCTTGGTGCGACCAGCAGCGGTATCGAATGGGTCGTTGCTGCCTATATCATGGCCTTTGCCTTGGGCCTCCTGCCTTTTGGCAGGCTTGGTGACACCTTCGGCCGCCGACGGATGTTTCTGTGGGGTGTTGCCGCCTTCACCATTGCCTCGACATTTTGCGGCATGGCGAGTTCCATCGAGATGCTGATTGCCGCGCGCGTCCTGCAAGGCGTCGCCGGCGCCATGATGACCCCGCAAACGCTGGCCATTGCCCAGGTGATTTTCCCGCCGCGCGAACGTGGCAGCGCCTTTGCCCTGTTCGGGCTTGCCGCAGGCATGGCAGCGGTAACCGGCCCGATTGCCGGCGGCCTTCTGGTGGACGCAAATCTTTTTGGCATGGAATGGCGACCGATTTTCCTGGTCAACATTCCCGTTGGCATATTCGCGATTTTCGCCGGCCTCAAATATCTGCCGCCAATGCCTGGCGAGCGGGAGCTGGGCATCGATTTCGGAGGCATTCTGATTGCAGCCATTACCATGATCCTTGCCGTATTCCCGCTGGTCGAAGGGCGTGAGGCGGGATGGCCCGCCTGGTGTTTCTGGATGCTGGCGGCGAGCATTCCCGCGGCCTTTGCGTTTGTTTTCTGGCAACGCCGTCAGAACAGCCTCGATCTGCCGCAGCTCTTTCCAATGGTCCTGCTTTCCAACGGACAGTTCATGCTGGGAACGCTGGTTTCGACTGCGTTTTTCTCTGCCGTTCCGAGCTTCTTTTTCGTGCTCGCCATGTTCCTGCAGGTTGGTTTTGGCCTCACCCCGCTTGAATCGGGGCTGACAACGGTTCCGTTTTCCTTCGGCGTTCTTGTCAGTTCTTTGATCGCCGGCCGTTTCGCTGGCAAATATTCGCGCGAACGCATGATTGCCGGTGCTGCCATGCTGGTCTGTGCCATGCTGGGATTGCGATGGCTTGTCTCCATGATGGGTGACACGGTGGATCACTGGCAGTTCCTGCCGCCACTCCTGTTGGGCGGCCTCGGACTGGGCACGACCATTTCGCCATTGTTCCAGACGGTATTGTCAACAGTGCCGGGCCGTGACGCAGGTTCGGCCTCCGGCGGGTTGCAGGCCTTCCAGCAAGTTGGGGCTGCCATTGGCGTTGCAACCGTCGGCCAGATGTTCTTTTCGCGATTGGCCGAAGGCCTTGCAGCTGGCGGCAACCCGCACCCGTCCTTCATCGCAGCGCTGGAATGGTCGCTGATCTATACGATCAGCGCATTCTCGGTTGTCATCGTCGCTGCACTGTTTTTGAAAAGACCATCGACGGGCCATGGCGGGCAAGGCCAAGCCCGGCCAGCGCCTGCGGTTGATTAGGCCGGGAAAGGGTCCTGACGCTAGCGCACGATCAGCGTCCCGGCGCCGTGTTCGGTGAACAATTCGAGCAGCACCGCATGGGATGTCTTGCCGTTGAGGATGACAACGCCTTCCACGCCCTTTTCGATGGCCTCGATACAGGTCTCGACCTTGGGGATCATGCCGCCCGAAATCGTCCCGTCTGCAATCAGGCGTCGCGCCTCGGTCACGGAAAGTTCCTTGATCAGGTTCTTTTCCTTGTCCAGAACGCCCGGCACATCGGTCAGGAACAGCAGGCGCGTGGCATTGAGCGCACCGGCAATGGCGCCGGCAAAGGTGTCCGCATTGATGTTGTAGGTATGGCCGTCGCGGCCAGGGGCCACAGGGGCAATGACCGGTATCATCTCCGACTTTGCCAGCAGGTCGATCAGCGTCCGGTCAACCTCGACCACTTCGCCGACAAATCCCAGATCAAGCGCTCTTTCGATATTGGATTCAGGATCGATCATCGTCTTTTGCGCCTTTTCGGCAAAGACCATGTTGCCATCCTTGCCACAAAGCCCAATGGCCCATTCACCCTCGGCATTGATGAGGGCGACGATTTCCTTGTTGATCGATCCGGCCAGAACCATTTCCACGACTTCGACGGTCTTGGCATCTGTGACGCGCAACCCGCCCTCGAAGCGCGATTCAATGCCAAGCTTGGCAAGCATCGCAGCGATTTGCGGCCCGCCGCCATGCACGACAACCGGGTTGATGCCCGACTGTTTCAGCAGTGCGATATCGCGCGCAAAGGCGCGGCCCAATTCCGGATCACCCATGGCGTGGCCGCCATATTTGACAACGACAGTGCGGTTTTCATACCGCTGCATATAGGGCAGGGCCTTCGACAGAAGCCGGGCCTGGTTTTCGCTTTCGGAAAGTTGTTCCATTGCCATGGTGAAATCCTCGGGATTTGCTTTAAGCTATCGGTTAAAGCAAATCGTCAGGCTAGCGCAAGGGCGTGACGACGCTGACAGCGAAAAATGCCGACAAGGCGAAGGGCAGGGAAACCGGATTGGAATCACAGTCGGAGGAACAGGATGTGGAACTTGCCGGGCTGATGGCCCGGCTGGCTTTGCGCGACCGTTCGGCATTCTCGAAGCTGTATGATGTTGCTGCCCCGAAACTTTTCGGCGTCTGCCTGCGTATGCTCAAGGACAGGCAACTTGCCGAGGATGCCCTTCAGGAGGTCTTCGTCAAGATTTGGCGCAATGCAGGTGGCTATCGCCCGTCTTCACAGGGGAGCCAGGCGCAAGGTGGCATGGCCTGGCTGGTCGCCATCGCCAGAAACCATTCCATCGATATACTGCGCTCGCGGGTATCGAGGGGGGCGGGCAGCCATGATCCGATCGATGAGGTCGCGGAATTGCCCTCGCCCGGACCGAACCCGGAACAGGCAGCGATTTCAGCGTCAACCGGACGCCGAATTGACAATTGCATGGAGGAACTACCAGAGGGTCGTGCCGATGCGATACGCGCTGCATATGTCGAAGGCTATAGTTATGACGAACTGGCGGCGCGCCATGGTGTGCCGCTGAACACGATGCGAACCTGGCTGCGCCGCGGACTTGCCGCGTTGCGCGATTGTCTGGAAAGGTAACTGCTGATCATGAAGGACGCCTTGGAAAGGGATGACGGGAACGACCGCGACATGCTTGCCGCGGAATATGTTCTTGGCGTCCTGGAGCCGTCGCAGCGACAGTTTGCCAACCGCCTGATTGCCCAGGAGCCGGAATTTTCCAGGCTGGTCGAGGCGTGGGGCAATCATCTGGCGCAGCTTGACGGCGAATTCCTGGAAAAGCGGCCACCCGAACATTTGAAGACAGCCATAGAGGATCGACTGTTCGCCACTACCAGTCCTGCTGCGCGTCGCTCTGGTGTGTCATCCTTCTGGCGGCCGCTGGCACTGGTGACCACTGCGCTGCTCCTACTGCTGGGCGGCCTGTATGCCTATGACATGAGCCGCCTCATTCCGGTCGCCGGGGATCGGCTGGTTGCTACCCTTTCCAGCGATGGCAACGAGTTTTCGGCAGTGGTTCTCATCGATGCAGGATCGCGCGAACTGCTGGTCACTCCGGTAAAGGCGGAGATTGCCGAAGACCGCGATCTCGAATTGTGGCTGATACGCGATGGCGCTGCCCCCGCACCAATCGGCCTTGTTGCCACCGGGGCGCCGTCGCGATTGCCGATCAGTCCGGAAGCTGCGCGGCAGATACTTGACGGCGACACATTTGCGCTGAGCATCGAGCCGAAGGGTGGCTCTCCGACCGGTCAGCCCACTGGCCCGGTAGTCGCTGCGGGCAAGGTGAAAAAAATCTGAAAAAATTTTTGATCCGGTGAAACTTTTCACCGACACCTCACGTTTCCTCTATTGCAGACCCCGAGGACGGGTCACAACAAAAGAGGAAACATCATGTTGAAACTCCTGAAAATCGTAACTCTTGCTGGCGCACTTGCAGTTCCCGCAGGCATTGCATTTGCCGAAAACCCGATGGTCGGGGGCGCGCCGATGTATGAAAGCAAGAACATCATCGAGAATGCAGTCAATTCCAAGGATCACACCACCCTTGTTGCTGCCGTCAAGGCAGCCGGTCTCGTTGAAACGCTTCAGGGCGATGGGCCCTTTACGGTTTTTGCGCCGGTCAATTCCGCATTTGAAGAGCTTCCCGCCGGTACGGTGGAATCTCTCCTGAAGCCGGAGAACAAGGATCAGCTCACCAAGATCCTTACCTGCCACGTTGTTGGTGCGAATGCGCTTTCCGATGCCATCGGCAAGATGATCGCGGATGACGGCGGCGATCACCCGGTCAAGACGCTGGGCGGATGCGTGCTGCAGGCAAGGATGGACGGCGACAAGATCACGCTGACCGATGAAAACGGAACCGTTGCCACCGTCACCACAGCCGATGTGAAGCAGTCGAATGGCGTCATTCACGTCATCGACAAGGTTCTGCTTCCGAAAATGTAATCCAGGCAATATCCGGCGCTGATTGCGTCGGTATCTGCGTTGCCTTGCACTGCCCGCGGGCAACGCAGCCTGCAGTCCCGCTCCGGGTCTCCTACCCCGCGTCCGGAGCGGGCATTACCTCCCGAATGCGGTGATGGGCGCGAAACCCGTCAAAGAATGGGACTTGTATCCGTGGCGGTCATGATGGCCGCCTTCAGTTCATCCATGCCAAGGCCCTTTTCCGACGATGTCGCGATGACTTGCGGAAAGGCCGCCGGGCGCTTCCTTATTGCTTCCAGCGTTTCAGCCATCAGGCGCGGAACACCCGCCTCCTTGATCTTGTCGATCTTGGTCAACACGATCTGGTAGGAGACAGCCGCCTTGTCGAGCAGGGAAAGCACTTCCATGTCATTCTTCTTGATGCCGTGGCGGGCATCGATCAGCACATAGACGCGCTTCAGCGTCGACCTTCCACGCAGATAGGAAAAAACCAGTTGTGTCCATTTGTCGACCTGGGCCTTCGGAGCCTTGGCAAAGCCGTATCCGGGCATGTCGACAATGGCGAGATAAGGCAATTCGCCGCTTCCGCTTTCGCCTGTATCGGGAATGAAGAAGTTGAGTTCCTGCGTGCGCCCCGGCGTGTTTGACGTCCGCGCCAGGCCCTTCTGGTTGACCAGCGCATTGATCAGCGAAGACTTGCCGACATTGGAGCGTCCTGCAAAGGCGATCTCATGCGGTCCCTCCGGCGGCAGGAACTTCATGGAGGGTACGCCACGGATGAAAATCCATGGCCGTGCAAACAAAAGCCGCCCCTCGTTGGAAAGGGCGGCCTCCGTATCTTGTTCCTGATCGGTCATTGTCCGGGCTTCGGTTTTCGCGTGAACAGTCCGCGCAAATTGTCGAACAGCTCGATCTTGGTGCCATGGCGCTTCATGATGATCGACTGCTGGATGATCGACAGCGTGTTGTTCCACGCCCAATAGATGACGAGCCCTGCAGGGAAGGCTGCCAGCATGAAGGTGAAGACGATAGGCATCCACTTGAAGATCATCGCCTGGGTCGGATCCGGCGGTGCCGGGTTCATCTGCATCTGCATGAACATGGTCACACCCATGATCAGCGGCCATACGCCCAGATGCGGCAGGAAGTCGGGCGCCGCATAAGGTAGGAGGCCGAACAGGTTGAACACCGAAGTCGGATCTGGAGCGGCAAGATCCTGAATCCAGCCGAAGAAGGGCGAATGCCGCATCTCGATGGTGATGTAGAGAACCTTGTACAGCGCAAAGAAGATCGGGATCTGGATCAGCATCGGCCAGCAACCGGCTGCCGGGTTGATCTTCTCGCGCTTGTAGAGCGCCATCATTTCCTGCTGCTGGGCAACCTTGTCATCGGCATGGCGCTCGCGCAGGGCCATCATTTCCGGCTGCAGTTTTTTCATCTGCGCCATCGACTTGTACGACATGTTGGCAAGCGGGAACACGGCACCCTTGATGATCACGGTGCCCAGAAGAATGGCGACGCCGAAATTGCCCACCAGCTTGAACAGGTTGTCGAGCAGCCAGAACATCGGCTTGGTG
>JAGRLM010000355.1:0-2650 GCA_020441795.1 Nitratireductor sp. | reverse complement strand
TAGAACCAGCCCCAGTCGATCAGGAGATCGAAATTCTTGATCCCCATCTCGGTCTCATAGCGGTTGATCTGGTTGACTTCCTTTGCACCGGCAAAGACCGACTGCTCAACCGTCGTGCTCGCGCCTGGCGCGATTGTCAGCGGGTCGCCCAGAAACTCGGCCTGCCAGCTTGGACGGCCCTCACCGAAATATTTGAAACCCGGCTTGTAGCTGCCGGCCGGCACCAGTGTCGTTGCCCAGTATTTGTCGGTGATGCCGAGCCAGCCGCCATTGGACTCGACGCCCAGCACTTCCTTGTCTTTTTCAAGTGATTTGTAGGTTGCCTGTTCGAGGCCGGCCTCACCGAAAACCCCGATCGGGCCCTCATGCAGGATATAGGTGCTCTGGACCTTGGGCTTCTCGAAACGGGTCACGCGGCCATAGGGCGACAATGTAATTTCCGCGCCGGAATTGTTGGCGATCGTATCGGCGATCCCCAGCATGTAATTGTCGTCAATCGTGATCTTGCGATTGAAGGTGACACCGCGATCATTGGTATAGCTCAGCGTTACCGGGCTTGACGGCGTCAGTTCGCTGCCATCCGCCAGAGACCAGACCGTCTCCGGTCCCGGCACATCGCCGCTGCTTGCCGATTTCGCAAATCCGTATTCTGCAAAATAACCGTTCGACAATTGTGCAGGCGAAAGCAGTGTGATGAGCGGGCTGTCCTTCTTGATGGTCTCCCGGTATTTCTTCAACTGCAGATCGTCGAACCTTGCGCCCTTCAGATTGATCGAGCCCGAGACATGGTTGTTCTCGATCTTTACGCGCTTCGTCTCTGCCAATGCGACATCACGCGACAGCGCAGTTGATTGCGGCAGATTGGGATTGTTTCCTCCAGGAGCTGCTGACGGCGTACCAGGAACCGTTTCCCCGGACTGGGCAGTGTTGACGCCAGGTTGCGGGGCAGTCGCGCTGTTTTGTTGCTGCGTCTGCTCCGCGATGCGCCGCTGTGCCTCGGCTGCCTTTTTCTCGGCTTCAAGCTTCGGGTTCACATAAAGAAACTGCCAGCCGACAATCACCACCAGTGACAAGGCGATTGCTAGAAACGTGTTCCGGTTATTTTCCATGTGCAGGGGATCCCTCGCAAGCGTTCATCCGGCATGGTGACAATCCGGTGATTGTCAGGCTGCCTCAGCGTGGTGGCCGTTTCCGGCTACTGATGCCGGTTCCGGGTTTATGCGGGTTTGCCCCGAACCGGCTGATGCGGTCAAGGCTTTCAGTGAGTGATGCGACAATTGCGGTGAACGGTTCGCCCAGCGCCTCGGTCTTGCCGATCAGCACATAGTCATGTCCGGGCAGCGCCGCCACGCGGTCACAAAGCCGAACCGCCTCGCGAAGTCTGCGGCGGATGCGATTGCGCATGACGGAATTGCCGCATTTCCTGGTAACGGTGAAACCGAAACGGGTTTCGCCGTTTTCGGGTTCCGTCTTTCTCTTGACGGCCTGCAACAAAAAAGCGCGCCCATGCAGGCGCGCGCCTTTCTTTGCGGCTTCGAATTCCTGGCGCTTGCGCAGCCGAGGAGGGTTTTCACAGGTCGTGGTCTTGTGTTCAGCCATCGCCCCGGCCATTCCCGGCAAGCACCTCAATTCCCGGATATCCGCTCTCCCGGAAGGGATGTCGAACCGGGAACATCTAGCCCGATTATGCCGACAGACGCTTGCGACCGCGCGCCCGACGCGCTGCAATCACCTTGCGGCCGCCAGTGGTTGCCATGCGCGAGCGAAAGCCGTGACGGCGCTTGCGAACGAGTTTGCTTGGCTGATAAGTGCGCTTCATGATCCTGCAACCACGCCAGACGCATGGTCCCTTGTTTTTTCGTTTGTCTGCAATTTTGCAGGCGTTCCGGTGCTGTCTGCCAATGGTCGATGCTCACGCAGAGTGGACGCACACACCAAATGACGCCGAAGCCGAAACCCTGACGTTGTCGGGCTTATAGAAAGAACCCGGCTTGCTGTCAATCGCGCAGAACCCGGCGACGCGATTCCATGTGGTCGGGCAATATAGATCAAAACAGCAGGTCCGCGCTTATCTGCGATGGCCCATCACTCGGCCAACCAGTCGGGCCATCACTCAATTGTGAGTATGTGTGTATCGGGTGTAAACATGCGGTGAGATAGGCTCGTTTGACATTGAACAGGGCCTGACAAACACGCAAATACGGTTCATGCATGTCAAGGCGAAAGGCTCGAAGCCAATTGGTCACTGATCGCATCGACAGGATATTGGCACTATTGCGGGCGATATTCGGTCTGGAAACAAATTCAATGGGGTTTCGCTTCCTCCAGGTTGGGATGAAATGCGAAATCCGGCGGGAAATGCCAGGGGGAAACAAATGAGCACCGGGACAAGTGAAATGGCCATCGATGACAAGTCCAGTCTGCCGCGTCGCATCATCCCCATCGCCGCGCTTGCGGGAGTTCTGGCGCTCGCATGGGCTGGCGGATTGTTCGACTATTTTTCGCTGTCGAGCCTGCTGATCCACCGGGCCGAGCTATCGAACTATGTGGCTGACCATCAGTTTGCCTCGCTGCTGGCCTATGTCGGAACCTATGCCGCGCTGGTCGCAATATCCTTCCCCGGCGCGTCCTTGCTGACCATTGCATCGGG
>JAGRLM010000354.1:286-5228 GCA_020441795.1 Nitratireductor sp. | reverse complement strand
TTGATGTCTCCCTGTTGACGCATATTCATGCGTGTAATGCTGACTATTTCAAAACTCTTGTCCCAGCCATCGCTGGATTCGCTACCTCTTGATTTGCCACCCCGAGACTTGTGACTCCCGGCTGGTCGAGGTCGTCAAGGAACGAATAATGGTACCGAATGGCCTCAGCGCACCGCGCAGGATCACGCTCGAGAGCCGCGTCGAGAATTGCCTTGTGCTCATCCACGGTGCCGCTTCGAAAGCCGTAATTCGTGACCAGCCCGACTAGCAACTGCCGATATCTGAAAAACAGACCCTTGAGCATTTCCTGCAGCAATTGCGACCCGCAGGCAGAAACAAGCGTTTCGTGAAACTCCCAGTCGAAACGGGTCCAGATGGCAATATGCTCCCGCAGACGCTCGGCAGTGCGCATCTTGACCTCGATATGCGCCAGCTTGTGATGGGCCGCGTTCAACCTGGCTTCCCATTCCATGTCGCCATTTGCGATCGACAGTCTTGCGCCTTCGCTTTCAAGCAGAATCCGCATGTGCCGAACCTCGAGCATCCGCTCCATCGACGCTGCCGGCACCCGAAAGCCGCGCTGTTCCTCGAAATCGGCAAAGCCGTTATGCGCCAGTCGGAACAGGACCTCGCGCATCGTGCTGGAACTGACACCATAGTGCCTGCGCAGGTCATCTGCCTTCAGACGGGAACCGGCAGCAAATTCCCCAGCCGCCAATCGCTCGCTGATGTCATTGTAGATGGTTCCCTGGTCGCTGGCCTCGGGCCCTGCGAGCCGCTCTTCCAAAATCGCCATGATCTCCTCCGCGAGCCAAACTAGCGCATATTTCGAAATTCGCAAGAAATCTCGAAATTATTTCCTTTTCCGATTATCCGCTTGCCCATCGATGACTCTGTTGTTAACTTTCATGCGCCGCTGGAGGGCGGCAGTTTGAAGTTTCGACGCAATCGGAGTTGCGCGACAGGGAGGAACCCAATGAAAATATTCACAAAATCCGTTCTTGCGGCAGCAGCCTTCAGCTTGATGGCTGGCACCGCACTTGCCGAGACAACGAAGTTGCGTATCCAGACGCATTACGCGCCTGAAAGCGTTTCCGGCAAGCTGGCCGCCCAGTACATTGACAATGTCCAGACCATGTCAAATGGCGAGATCCAGATTGAGATGTTCTATTCGTCCTCGGTCGTGAAGACCGTGGAGACCTTTGACGCGGCAGCGACCGGCATTCTCGATTGTGACATGACCGGCGGCGCCTATCAGACCGGCAAGAACCCGGCCTTCCAGTTCGTTGGCGACATCATGGGTGGCTACGATACGCCTTACCAGCAGCTGTCCTGGCTGTATTATGGTGGCGGGATTGATGCCGCTGCCAAGCTCTACAACAAGTTCGACATGGAACTGATCGGCTGGTGGGTCTACGGGCAGGAGTCTTTTGCCTCCACCAAGGAGATCGCCAAGGTTGACGACTTCAAGGACTGGAAATTCCGTTCACCTCCCGGCCTGGAAACCAAGATCTTCGACAATCTCGGTGCGAAGCCGATCGTTATGGATTTTACCGAAGTCTTCACGGCACTTGAATCCGGCATCATTGACGGCTCGGACATTTCGGCCCTTGCCAACAACAAGTCGATGGGGGTTTACGATCTGCCAAGAGTGAAATTCGCCAACTATCCGGGCTTCCACTCCATGCCGTCTGACCACCTGGCTTGCAACAAGGCCAAGTTCGACGCCATGCCGGAAAGCCACCAGCGCATCATGAAAGTGGCCATGGAGTCACTCTCGTTGCGCACGGCGCTTACCTTCGAAAAGGCCAATGCCGAGGCAGCCGCCGCATTGCGCGAGCAGGGCGTGACGCTTTCAGTCTGGTCAGACGAGGAAAAGGCCAAATTCCGTCAGGCGGCTCTCGCGGCCTGGGGTGATTTCGCAACCACGGACGAAGCCAAGGCCCTGGTTGAAAGCCACACCGCCTATCTCAAGCAGCTTGGCCTGGTGAAATAGGCGATACATCCTGGACACGGGCGGACTCATGGTCCGCCCGTATTTCCATCATCTCGAAAGCTGTTGCCGCGCCTGGTAGGGCGTCGCATGACGCTTGTCGGCACCGGCACGCTGGCGCTGGCTGGAATGGTCCTGCTAACCTGCATGGGAGGCCACGATGGTCGAGCACGAAAGAACCGGCATCATTGACCTGATCACCTGGGGGTTCAGCCGGGTGGCGATGTGGGCACCCGCCTTCGTGGTGGCCATCATGTTCTATGAAGTGGTGATGCGCTACCTTTTCATCCGGCCCACATTGTGGGTCAATGAAATGTCCTTGTGGGTGGCTGGCGGTATCTATCTGACCGCCGGGCTCTATTCGCTGCAGCAGCGAAGCCATATCCGCATCTTCATCATTTACGACATTGTTCCTCGCTGGCTGCAGCGGGTATTCGACCTGCTGTCGGTCTTCTGCCTGCTGGTTTTCGTCTTCGCTGTCATCTGGGGTGGATTCGGCGAAGCCTGGGCCAAGCTGATGCGCTGGGAAACCTTCGGCACGGCTTTCGATCCGCCAATTCCAGCGACGATCAAGCCGCTGATTCTCATCACCCTCTTCTTCCTCGCGCTGCAGGCGGTTTCCAACCTGATCTATGACTGGAACCGGGAGGCCGAGAAGACGGAGATTGCAGAGGACGTGGAAGTCATTCGTGCATCATTGGGATCGGCCAGCGAACCGGCTGAAAACCGCAAAGACTGAACAACAGGCAATAATCGGCGGGGAACAGGCCAATGGACGTAGGCACGATATCAGTCATTCTTCTGGCAGGCATGCTGCTGCTCCTTGCGATTGGCATGCCGCTGGGATTTGCCTCGGGCTTCCTGGCTGTCGTTGTAATGGTGCTGAAATTCGGCCCCGAGCTGTTGTTCTCGAATTTCGGAACCGGCCCGCTCAATATCCTGGCTCAGCGCATCTACGGCATCACGACCGATTACGTACTGATTTCGGTTCCACTGTTCATCCTGATGGCAACGCTGCTGGAGCGATCAGGCATCGCCCGCGACATGTATTCGAGCCTCAACATGTGGCTGTCGCGAACCCGCGGAGGCATCGCCGTAGTCACCGCCATCATGGCAATCGTCATGGCGGCAATGTCCGGCATCATCGGGGGCGAGGTCGTGTTGCTTGGCCTCATCGCCCTGCCGCAGATGCTGCGCCTTGGCTACAATCAGAACCTCGCCATCGGCACGATCTGCGCCTCCGGCTCGCTGGGCACGATGATTCCGCCGTCGATCGTTCTCATCATGTATGGGCTGATCACCGAAACCTCGATCCATGCGCTGTTCAAGGGCGCCTTTGTTCCCGGCTTCATCCTTGGTGGATGCTATATCATCTATATCATCATCCGCACCAGGCTTCGCCCGGAAGAGGCACCGCTTCCCGAGCCGCAGGAAGACGATATTCCTCCGGTCCAGAAATTTCAGTGTCTGATAATTTTCATTGGCTGGCTGATTGCAATCTGGGGTGCAGGATCGCTCACGCATTCATTCGGCATTGAAGCGCAAAACGCCCTTGGCCTGCTCAAGAAGGCCGAGGATTACATGCCCTATACGCTGGCTGAAAACCTCACCCATGGCGCAAAACTCCTGATCGGCCTGCTCCTGCCGAGCCTCCTGTTTGGCCGCAGGCTGGCAGCCCGCACCTGGATTATGAGCAAGGGTCTGATCGCGCCGCTTCTCGTGGTTTTCATCGTGCTTGGCTCCATCTATGGCGGTGTGACCGGCATTACCGAAGCCGCCGGCATGGGTACAGTTGCTGTTCTGGTGCTGATCATCATCCGGGGCGAATTCTCGATGACCCTGGTCCGCGAAGCCCTGATGCGCACCTTCAAGTCGACCGGTACCATCATCTGGGTTACCTTCGGTGCAACCGCACTAGCAGGCGCCTACACGATTGCCGGCGGGCCCACCTATGTCGCCAATCTCATCACCAGCATGGAATTGCCAACGCTCGGCATCCTTCTGGTGATGATGGTGATCTTCCTGTTCCTGGGCGCCTTCATGGACTGGGTCGGCATTGTCCTGCTGGTCATGCCGGTTTTCCTGCCAATCGTGCTCAAGTTGCCGGTAGAGGAAATCGGCC
Organism: Nitratireductor sp.; assembly: GCA_020441795.1. Lineage (GTDB taxonomy): Bacteria > Pseudomonadota > Alphaproteobacteria > Rhizobiales > Rhizobiaceae > BOKV01. The sequence continues at coordinate 1,113 of JAGRLM010000354.1, read as the reverse complement.
TGTTCTCTCCGCTTGTTGGCGCGACGAGCTTCGTCTCCGTCTGGTTCGGCATCCTGTTCTGCGTCAACATGCAAGTGTCGTTCCTCTCGCCACCCTTCGGGCCTGCGGCTTTCTACCTCAAATCAGTCGCTCCGCCGCATATCTCGCTACCGGATATCTTCCGTGGCTTCCTGCCCTTCATCGGGATCCAGATCTTTGTGCTGATGCTCATCCTGTTCTTCCCAGAACTGACCATGTTCTTCCGATAGGGACCTACCGGCAATGGCCGCCATCGAAACCATCAAGACGGGTTTCTATCGCCTTCCCCTGAAGGAGGTTCTGGTCGATGCCACGCATGGCGAGCATCACGCCTTTGAGGTGATCACCGTTGAGGTGACCGACCAGGACGGTGCTTCAGGGGTCGGCTACACGTTCACCGGCGGGCACAATGGCGGTGCAATCCACGATATCGCCAGCCGCGAGATCGCGGCAATCGCGAAGGGTCACGATGCCGATCTCATCGAAAAGCTCTGGGAAAAGATCTGGTGGACAACCCATTATGGCGGGCGCGGCGGACCAACGGTGCTGGCGCTTTCGGCGTTCGACATCGCCCTTTGGGATTTGAAGGCGAAGCGCGCAGGACTGCCGTTGTGGAAACTGCTTGGCGGCTATGATCCTGCCGTTCCGTGCTATGCAGGCGGTATCGATCTTCACCTTTCGGCATCGCAACTGATTGCCCAGACCGAACGCAATGTCGAACGCGGCTACCGTGCCATCAAGATGAAGGTCGGGCGCGAACAGCTCTCGGAAGATGTCGAGAAACTGGCTGCCATGCGCAGGCATTTTGG
>JAGRLM010000354.1:0-164 GCA_020441795.1 Nitratireductor sp. | reverse complement strand
GAAGGCTATGCCCGCGTTGCGGTCGAGGGCGGATTACCTGTCGCAATGGGCGAGAACATGCGTACGATCTGGGAATTCCGCCATGCCGTCACCGTCGGCAAGATCGCATTTCCGGAACCCGATGTTACCAATTGTGGCGGCGTCACTCCGTTCATGAAAATCGC
>JAGRLM010000353.1 GCA_020441795.1 Nitratireductor sp. | reverse complement strand
TTCGAGTCCCGTAGGGCGTACCATTCTTACCATCGCGAATATTTGTTTGTTACAATTTTAACGTGATAACCAATCATTAGGTTGTTCGCTATAATCCTGATTCTACAGGAAGTGGAAGTTTCCATCCGTAGTGGATGGATCGGAGACAAAACCTTCGCCCCCCCGCCCGGTTTGGGTTTCCGACCCACTTCCTGCCCCATCTGATTTTCCGGAGTTTCTTGCGTCAGACAAAGGCTGACTGCGAAGCTGCATCCGAAATCCGTAACTGAACCCGCCTTGATCCTCGCCACAGATCGGCAGCCAGGGTTCCCGCAACGTGAACAGGACCAACCGATTCGAGCAGCAGCCTTCCGAGCGCAGTTTCTGCGGCACGAAAGGCGATCGCCTGCAAGGTTGCCCCGTCGCCCGATGCCAGCGTCATTGAAACATGGTCGCGGCCAACAATGCGTGCATTGCGAATGCTGTGGGCGGGGAAAGCGAATACCGGCGATGCATGACCCTGGCCATATGGCCCGGCACGTTCCAGCAGATCATGAAGTTCAAGCGTTGCGCTTCGTGCGGTCAGCGCCCCGTCCAGCTTCAGCACATGGTTGTCCCGCGCAGCATTGACCGCTTCACCCAGTTCCTCCTCCAGATAGGCACGCAGTTCCGCAAGCCGGTCGCGCTGCACGGTAAGCCCGGCCGCCATCGCATGGCCACCGCCCTTGACCAGAATGCCAAGTTCAACCGCCCGGCGGATGGCCGCACCCATGTCGACGCCGTTCACCGAACGGCCTGAACCCGATCCCTTGCCCATGCCATCAAATGCGATGGCAAAAGCCGGACGGCGATATCGCTCCTTCAGCCTGGCTGCAATCAGCCCGACAATGCCTGGGCTCCAGCCGGAATTCTCCACCACCAGCACCGCCGGACCGTCGCCAATGGCTGTCTCGGCCTCTGCTTCTGCTATTGCCTGTTCAAGCATGCGGGCTTCTTCTGCCTGGCGGGCTGTGTTGAGTTGATCGAGTTGCGCTGCAATTTCACCAGCCTCATGCGGATCGTCATTGACCAGCAGTCTTGCGCCAAGGGCCGCATCACCGATGCGTCCACCGGCATTGATGCGCGGACCGAGCACAAAGCCCAGATGCCAGGGACGCACGGGGCCATCAAGGCGAGCAATATCGGCAAGGGCAGCAAGGCCGGCATTGGCACGGCCACGCATGGTAGCAATACCCTTGACTACGAATGCCCGGTTCAGCCCCTTGAGCGGCACCACGTCACAAACCGTGGCCAATGCAACAATGTCCAGCCATTGCAGCAGATCGGGCGTCCTGATTGCCGCTTGCCGCAGGACGCGGTTGGTCGCCACCAGCGCCATGAATACGACGCCGGCTGCACAAAGATGTCCAAGGCCAGAAAGATCATCATGCCGGTTGGGATTGACGAGCGCCAATGCCGGTGGGCCTTCTGCGTCCATCTGGTGATGATCAAGCACCAGCGTGTCGAGACCCATTTCACGTGCCACGCCAAGCGCCTCGAAGCTGGTCGCACCACAATCCACCGTGATGAGGAGTTTTGCTCCCCTGCCCGCCAATTCGCGGATCGCATCAGGGTTGGGTCCGTATCCCTCAAAAATACGATCTGGAATATAGATTTCATGCGGCACATCGAAGCCTGTGAGGTACCGCGACATCAGTGCCGAGGAAGCAGCACCATCGACATCATAATCTCCGAATATGGCTACGCGCTCGCGGCGATTGATTGCCAATGCCAGCCTTTGCGCCAGCATGTCCATGTCGGTCAGAACGGACGGATCGGGCATCAGGTCACGAATGGCGGGATCAAGAAACGCCTCCGCCTCTTCCGGAGCCACACCCCGCCCTGCAAGGACCCGGGCCACAAGTTCGGGAATGGCTGTTGTCTGGGCGATGGTCAGCGCCGCATTGCGTCCGCGCGCATCAAGCCGCTCCATCCAGCGCTGGCCAGAGGCGGAACTTTCGACGCCCAGAAAGGGTTTTTCACGGGGATCATCACGCATGGCGCGACCCTATCGCCTCGCGGCATCATCGCAAAGGCAAAAGCAAATCCGGCTGATATGATCAGCCGAATTTTTCCATGTCCTTGTGGACAGCCTTGATCTCGCGGATGGTGCGGGATGACGAGCGCATGACGACGGTATGCGTCGTGATTGAATCGGCAGCAAAGCGAACACCGGAAAGCATGTTGCCATCGGTTACGCCGGTTGCAGCAAAAATCACGTCGCCCGACGCCATTTCATTCATGGAATAGACCTTGTTGGGGTCTTCAACGCCCATCTTGCGGGCGCGCGCCACTTTTTCCTGCGTATCGAGGATCAGCCTGCCCTGCATTTGACCACCTGTGCAGCGCAAGGCCGCCGCAGCGAGAACGCCCTCGGGCGCTCCGCCAATGCCGATATAGATGTCAATGCCGGTCTGCTGCGGGTCGGTCGTGTGGATGACGCCAGCCACGTCTCCGTCACCGATGAGCCGGATCGCGGCACCGGTCGCCCGAACCTCCTCGATCAGCCGGGCATGGCGCGGGCGATCCATGATGCAGGCGGTCAGGTTTGACACACTGACGCCGCGAGCCTTGGCAAGTCGGTCCAGATTTTCGGCTGGAGACAAATTGAGATCAATCGTGCCTTCGGGATAGCCTGGGCCAATCGCTATCTTTTCCATATAGACATCCGGCGCATAGAGCATCTTGCCACGTTCGGCGAGCGCGATGACTGCCAGCGAGTTCGGCAGGTTCTTGGCGCAGAT
>JAGRLM010000352.1:969-6770 GCA_020441795.1 Nitratireductor sp. | reverse complement strand
GCCACGTCTGCCATGGTTGGCGCTTTCCTGTTCATCACCGCATCATCCCCGCGTGATTGCCCGGCTCGCCCGCCCTAAAGCGGAAAATCATGCGCCAGTGTCACATGGTGGTGAATGCGCCCGTCAAACAATTCAGCAACGATTTCACCCGTTACCTCGCGCGATTTGGCGCGGGCTGGGCTCGCCAGGGCCAGTTCCATTGCCGCGCGGTCCGGATAGGAAATCGCCAGGATCAGCGGAAATTCCGGTGCGCCTTCATCGCGCTCCTCGCCAAACATGACGCGGACTTCCCTTGCACCGGCAAACTGCTTCCAAAGCGGGACCAGCCGCTCCTCCACTGCTGCACGGAATGCTTCTGTCTTGCCCGGTTTGACCGAGCCTTCAAACATTGCGTAGCGCGTAATCATCGGTTTTGTTCCTCTATCGGGTTAGGTCCTGAAAAATATTCCATCAATGCTGCCTGGTCTTCGCCGCCCAGGCCTGCCGCAGTCAACAGCCGGTGTATTTCGGCGCACAGGGTCGTCATCGGCATTGAAGTCATGGTCTGGCGCGCAAGATCGCGCGCGCCGTCAAGGTCCTTGACCATGTTGTCGATGCGACCGGTGCGGCGATAATCCTTCGAGACGAAGCGCGGCATGTATTCCTGCAGGATGGCACTGTCAGCCCGTCCACCCTTGAGCGCCTGCGGGATTCTGGCTGCATCGACGCCTGCATTGATGGCAAGCTGCGTCGCTTCCGCAACGGCGAGAAAACCCAGTCCGCAAAGCACCTGATTGATGAGCTTGGTCGTCTGGCCAGCCCCGCTTGGTCCCATATGCGTGTAGTTGGAGGCTACATGGCGCAAGACGCGATGCGCGTCTTCAACGTCCTTCGGTTCGCCACCAGCCATCAGCGTCAATTCGCCGGTCAGCGCCTTGGGTGCACCGCCGGACAGCGGGGAATCGACCCAGCGCAACTGTCGTTCAGCGGCATCCCTTGCCAGTGCCTGCGTCGATTGCGGATCAATTGAAGACATGTCGATGATCAGCGTGCCGGGTTTTGCACCATCTGCAACGCCGTCCTTTCCAAACACTGCCGCGCGAACGATTGCTGCCGAGTTGAGACTGGTAATGACGGTGTCCGATTGTTCTGCCGCTTCGGCGGCCGAGCCTGCAGCATGGGCACCTTTGGCAGTGAGAGCGCGCACTTTTTCCCGATCAAGGTCGAAGACAACAAGCCGGTTTCCGGTTTCGACAAGCCGCGTGCCTATCGCTCCTCCCATGGCACCAGCCCCGATCAGGGCCACCTTGTTCGTCATCTGTCTTGTCCTTTCAAAGCATTCACGGCCTCATCGACGATCTCCGACTGTGATTTGACGATATCGATGGCAATGGCGGTCTCATCGCTCGCTGGCGGCTCAAGGCTGGCGAACTGGCTGTCGAGCAGGGAAAGCGGCATGAAATGGCCCGTGCGCTGTGCCATGCGCGTCGTAATCAAATCGCGAGTGCCTACAAGATGGATGAAGGTAACATCACCACCGGCAGACTTGCGGATATGGTCGCGATAGGCCCGCTTCAGCGCCGAGCAGCCGATGATCAAAGTGCCATCAGCGCTACCAAGCGCTTCGCCAATCGTCTCAAGCCATGGCCAGCGGTCGTCATCATTGAGCGGAATGCCCGCCGACATTTTCGCGATATTGGCTGCGGGATGCAGTGCATCGCCATCACGAAATTCTGCACCCAGCCTTGCTGCAATCATCTCGCCAATTGTCGTCTTGCCGCAACCGGCAACGCCCATCACGACGATGCGCGATTGCCTGTCGCGATGCTTGTCCCGCCCGATATCAGAGGGATGCTGTGATTCCGCCATCGACATAAAGAATGTGTCCGTTCACGAAACTGGATGCAGGTGACGCCAGGAAAATGCAGGCCCCCACGAGTTCATCGACATTACCCCAGCGACCCGCAGGGGTGCGCTTTTCGAGCCAGGCGCTGAATTGCGGGTCGGATACCAGTGCTGCGTTGAGTGGCGTATCGAAATAGCCCGGCGCAATGGCATTGCACTGCAATCCGTGCCTGGCCCAGTCAGTCGCCATGCCCTTTGTCAGGTTGCCGACAGCACCCTTGGTGGCCGTGTATGGCGCGATGGACGGCCGCGCCAGCGCAGTTTGCACCGACGCGATATTGATGATCTTGCCCTTGCCGCGTGCAATCATGTGCCGGGCAACGGCCTGTCCGACATTGAAGACGCTGGAAATATTTGTTGCCAGCAGCTTTTCGAAAGCCTCGGGCGGAAAATCCTCAAGCGCTGCGCGGTGCTGCATCCCGGCATTGTTGACGCAGATGTCGATTTTCCCCGAACCGGCCTCGAAACCGTCAATGGCTGCCCGGGCCGCGGCATGATCGGTGACGTCGAATACCAGCATTTCAACGCCCGCTCCGTCGGCACGCAGGCTCGCAGCTGCAGCTTCCAGCTTTGCCGCATCACGGCCATTCAGCACAATTCTGGCGCCAGCCTGAGCAAGGCCTTTGGCAAGCGCAAATCCGATACCTTGCGACGAACCGGTGACAAGTGCGGTGGTTCCGGTAAGATCGAACAGGCTCAAATCAGCCATCGGCGGTGTTCCTTCTTTCAAGATCGACATTGCATCGTGACTTGTATATGTTATCGATAACATTCGCAAGCCGTCGCCGGGCATTTGCATTGGTGGTTGTCGTCAGCGCTTGCAACATCACAACAACACCGCGCGACAGCGCTAACATCAGGGGTTGATATGCGTGCAATCGTCATTCATCAGGCAAAGGACTTGCGCATTGAGGAAATCAGCGATGAAACGCCCGGCCCGGGCGAAGTCCTCATTGAATTGGCGACCGGTGGCATTTGCGGGTCCGATCTGCACTATTTCAATCACGGTGGATTTGGTGCTGTAAGGCTGAAACAGCCAATGATCCTCGGCCATGAAGTGTCGGGCCATGTGCGAGCATTGGGGGAAGGAGTGAGCAGCCTCGCGATTGGCGATCTGGTGGCTGTGTCGCCTTCACGGCCTTGCGGCACCTGTGGCTACTGCCAGCGCGGGCTGCACAATCATTGCGAAAACATGCGTTTCTATGGGTCGGCAATGCCGTTCCCGCATATCCAGGGTGCGTTTCGAGAGAGACTGGTGGCGATGGAAAGCCAGTGCGTCAAGGCGGATGGGCTGAGTGCGGGCGAGGCTGCCATGGCCGAACCGCTTTCGGTTTGCCTTCACGCGACCCGCCGTGCCGGCGAAATCCTGGGCAAGAAGGTCTTGGTGACAGGGTCTGGCCCGATTGGCACGCTTTGCATTCTGGCGGCACGCGCTGCCGGAGCGGCTGAAATCATTGCGACCGATCTGTCCGATGAAGCACTTGCCTATGCCAGCAAGGTCGGCGCCGACCGCACCATCAACATGGCGAAGGATGCTTCAGCCCTGGATGAATACAAGACCGGCAAGGGCAGCTTTGACCTGCTCTATGAATGCTCTGGCGCAGCATCAGCGCTCGCTGCTGCAATTCCCGCCATGCGCCCGCGTTCCGTCATCATGCAACTGGGACTGGGGGGCGACATGACCCTGCCGGTACAGGCGATGACCGCAAAGGAAATCGATCTTCGCGGCTCGTTCCGCTTCCATGAGGAATTCGCGATCGCCATTCGCCTCATGCAAATCGGCTCGATAGACGTCAAACCGCTGATCTCGCACACCCTGCCTTTGGAAGATGCGCTCAAGGCCTTCGAGATTGCCAGTGATCGCTCACAGGCGATGAAGGCCCAGATAGCGTTTTCCTGACCCTGGCTTATGCCGCGTCTGCACCAATCGCAGCAAGTGCCGCGCGCGCAACAACCAGATCCTGTTCGCCCGTGCCGGACCCAACGCCAATCCCGCCGGCAAGATCGCCATCAATGCGGATCGGCAATCCGCCATGCAGACCGGTAACGGCTCCGCCTGTCGCTGCTGCCATGGGGACGCGTGCGGCCTCCGGCATGTCGCCGGAGGGTTTGCCGGTGGATGCTGCGGTAAGGGCCTTGGCCCGCGCGCTTTTGCGGCTGAGAAATTTTGCGCCACTCATGCGGATTTCTCCCAGCAGTTCACCAGAAGCATCAACAATGACAATGCATTGCGGCTGGCCCATTTCCTCTGCCGTCTTTACCGCCGCCGACAACATGGCCAAAGTGGCTTGGTGTGTCAGTGTTTTTCGTGTTTGTATGAAATGCATTTCAAACTCCGGTCGGTTGCGACAGTCAAATCAGTTGTGATATCGATAACATGAAGCCGTGCGAATGCGAAACCGCATAAGCTCAAAGTCAGATGAACCTGAACGCGGTAAACCACAATGAGTTTTTTCGAGATTATTGACCCGGTCTTCAAATCCTTCGTCATGGGCAATGCGCCGGTAAGGCAGATCGCCACAGGATTTTCCTGGACGGAAGGGCCGGTCTGGTTTGGCGATGCGAACTGTTTGCTGTTTTCCGACATTCCCAACAATGCCATCATGCGCTGGACGCCTGGCGCTGGCATTACTACCTTTCGCCAGCCCTCCAACTATGCAAACGGCCATACCCGTGACCGGCAGGGGCGGCTGGTATCATGCGAGCATGGTGCGCGGCGCGTTACCCGAACCGAGCATGATGGATCGATCACGGTGATTGCCGATAGCTATCAGGGCAAGCGGCTGAATTCTCCCAATGATGTCGTGGTGAAGTCGGATGGCACGATCTGGTTTTCCGATCCGCATTACGGCATCATGACCAATTATGAAGGCTACAAGGCTGAGCAGGAACTTCCCTGCAATGTCTATCGCGTCGATCCGGCCACAGGCTCGATGGATGCGGTCGCAACCGATTTCAACTGCCCCAACGGACTGGCCTTCTCGCCCGATGAATCAAGGCTCTATATTGCAGATACCGGACGCATGTTCAGCGATGATCCGCAGCATGTTCGCGTTTTCGATTGTAGTGGCGATGGCAGGCTTTCCGGCGGGGCGATATTCCATGTCATCAATCCCGGTTGCGCCGATGGCTTCCGGCTCGACACGGACGGCAACATCTGGTCGTCTGCGGCAGACGGGGTTCATTGCATCAACCCGGATGGTGCCTTGCTTGGCAAAATACTGGTTCCTGAACTCGTCTCCAATGTCTGCTTTGGCGGGCGCGCCAAACATCAACTCTTCATGACGGCAACAACCAGCGTCTACAGCATCATCCTCAACAGAAAGGGCATCCAGCACCCATGACTTCACCCGTGAATCGCTCCATCGGGCTCATCGGCCTTGGTACAATGGGTGCAGCACTTGCCCTCAACATTGCCGAAAAGGGGTTTCCAATTGCAGTTTACAACCGCACTGCAGAGACCATGCACAAATTCGTTGCCGATGCGGGTAGCCTTGCCGCCCGGATAACCGGTTGTGAAACGCTGGAGGCGATGGTTGCAGCCATGAAGCCGCCGCGGGCAATCATTCTGATGGTGCCTGCAGGTCCGGTGGTTGACGCGCAGATTGCCGCTTTGGCTTCGCTGCTTGGTCCTGACGACCTGATTGTCGATGCGGGCAATGCCAATTTCCGCGATACCAACCGGCGTGCGGAAAACGCTGGCAAGACCGGCCCACGCTTCCTGGGAATGGGTGTTTCCGGTGGCGAGGAGGGCGCGCGTCATGGTCCCTCGATCATGGGTGGCGGCAAGCACGAAGACTGGCAGTCCATTGCGCCGGTTCTGGAAGCCATTTCCGCCAAGGCCGAAGACGGCTCGCCTTGCGCGACCTGGATGGGAGAGGCCGGCGCCGGCCATTTCGTGAAGATGGTCCATAACG
>JAGRLM010000352.1:0-938 GCA_020441795.1 Nitratireductor sp. | reverse complement strand
GAAACCTATGGCATGTTGCGCGACGGCCTGGGATGGTCGGCGGCGCAATGCGCCAGCCTTTTCGACCAGTGGAATGGCGGCATCCTCAAATCCTATCTTGTCGAGATTTCGGCAAGGGTTAGCGAGGCCATCGACCCGGCAACGCAGGAACCGGTGCTCGATGTGATACTCGACCGGGCAGGGCAGAAGGGCACAGGCCGCTGGACGGTGATCGAGGCGCAGCATCTGGCAAGCCCAGTCTCGGTGATCGAGGCAGCGGTAGGCGCGCGCAATGTTTCGGCGAGGCTCGAAATGCGCAAATCCGGCGAAGCCCTTTTCGGTGCTGCACCAATGCGGTTCGACGAGCCGCTGCAAACCGCCGATCTGGAATCGGCAATGATTGCCGGCAAGGTGCTTTGCTATGCGCAGGGCTTTGACATGATCGAAGCCGCATCGCGCGAATTCGGCTGGACATTGCCCATGCCTGACATTGCCCGCGTCTGGCGGGCAGGCTGCATCATCCGCTCCGCGATGCTGAACGACATGGCCTCCGCACTCGAGCGCGATGGCAGCTCGAACCTGGTTTTCGCGGAATATTTCTCCAGCCTGCTGAAGCAGCATCACGGCGCATTGCGCCAGGTGGTGGCGCGCGCCATGCTGCACGGCCACGCGGTTCCAGCCTTGTCCTCCGGACTGTCATGGTTTGACCAGATCCGGACTGCGCGCTCGACTGCCAACATGATCCAGGCGCAGCGGGATTTCTTTGGCGCTCATTCCTTCGAGCGTCTGGATGCCGAAGGCGCGCATCATGGCCCTTGGGGCCTGCATAACGGGCTCTGATCCTAGACCGTAGCGCCGGGTATCAGCCTTGTCGGGACCACAGTGATGTCGTTTACCGGTTGCTGGCGCAATCTGCCGACAAGCACCTCGGCTGACAATTTGCCGATCTGCTGCGTCAA
>JAGRLM010000351.1 GCA_020441795.1 Nitratireductor sp. | reverse complement strand
ATAGGGATGCTGCTTGTCGATCTCTGCAAGCGTCTTGCGCGCTTCCTTGATATTGCCGCCATCGATATCGGCAAGCGCCTGATTGTACAGGCGGTCGGCCGGCTCGATATTGTCGACGAAATCATTGCTGGAAGTTCCGTTCGAATTGCATCCGGCAAGGAAAAGCACCGCCGTCATCGCGCCGACATGCAATGCCGCGCTGACTGCGTTCCTTTTTCTGTTTCCCGCAACTTCAATGCGCATTCGCCAACCACTCCAATGCCGTTTTTCAGGCTGCAAACCAGGCTTTGCTACAATCGCAAGGATCAAGGCAAACCGGTTCGCGACACCCCTTTTACCCAAGACACGCCTCAAGCGCCATAGCAACTATCGATGCAATGGCGCAAAACTGTGGCAAAGGTAAAGCCTGCACCCTTGATGCAGCGCGAAAATCTCAGATGAGAACCGCCGCATAGGCCGGCGCATTCATCGCAACCAGTTCAGCCGGGCGAACCCGTGGCTGCGACTGCGGCGCACCGACAAATTCAAACGCATCCCGATCCGACAGGAGTGCCTTGAGAACCAGCGAATTGAGCTTGTGACCGCCACGATAGGAGCGGAAGCAACCCAGGAAAGGTGCGCCGGCCAATGCCAGGTCACCCACCGCGTCCAGCGCCTTGTGACGAACGAACTCGTCAACATAGCGCAGGCCTTCGGGATTGATGATGCGGTTGTCGTCGCCAATGACCACGGAATTTTCGAGCGATGATCCAAGCGCGAAGCCGGCTGCCCACAAGCGCTCTACATCCTTCATGAAACCGAAGGTGCGCGCGCGCGACAATTCCCGCGAAAACACATCCGCGCTCAGATCGGAGCGGAAACCCTGTCGACCGATGGTCGGGGAATCAAAATCGATTTCGACTTCATAGCGTGTTCCGTCATAGGGTAGGAATTCACCCCAGGACGCGCCCATGTCGACACGTACCGGCTTGAGGACCTTGATATAGCAGCGCGGAGCCGCCAGCGATGTCAGGCCAACCGCCTCGATGGCCGAGACATATTCCGCCGAACTTCCATCCAGCACCGGAACTTCATTGCTGTCGACTTCGATGATGACATTGTCGACATTGAGAGCGCGAAGCGCTGCCATCAGATGTTCGACCGTGGCGATGAAAACACTGCGCGGATCACCCAGAACCGTGCACAAATCCGTTGCGCCAATGGAGGCGATGGTTGCCGGGATATCGCGATTTGCGCCGCTGCGCGGGCATGTGACATTGAAAAGGATGCCGGTATTTGCCTCGGCTGGCAGAAGGGTCATTGAAACCGATTCACCGGAATGAACGCCAATCCCATTGAACTCGATCTTGCTGCGTATGGTTGTCTGGTATCCCAGCACGTTCATCCCCATGTCGCCTGCCCCGTTCACTGTCGCTACGTATCTGTTCACTTGGTAGTCATTTCTCTCACCACAGTCCCGGACGGTACCGATCACCACCCCGAAAGGTCACGTCAACCAGAATGGGCCTGCCATGAAATCGCCGAAGAATCGCTTCGGTTGAGCCCAAAATAGCCATAGATGTGCCTCAGGCCAAATCACGCTTTCTTACGTTTTGTTACCGTCACCGGCATCCAGTCCGGCATTTTTTCCCTGTCTTTTCAAATGCTTATGGATGCCGCCCGAAAGCGACATCCAATCATTGTTACACGGCAATCACTTGCCGCAGCGTAAGGACAGTCAGACCTCAGCTTCCCTGCCTGCGCAGGAATGCGGGAATGTCCAGCTGGTCATCTTCATCGAGCGAGCGCACTTGCGGCGTCGCCCTGCCATTGTGGTCGAGACCGGCACGCTTGGGAGCGAAGGGATTGTCATCCACCCTGCCGGCTGGTGCAGCCTGACGAACCTGGGTCTGGACAGGCTGCGGTGAAGCTGCCTGGCGAACTGGTGGTTCGACACGCTGCGCCGTTTCCCTGCGTGCGACCGGTGCAGCTTCCTCGCCATGACCGCCAAAGCCATGGGTCAGTTTGCGCAGCAAGCCGATCGGGCCACGGTCTTCATGCGGCGCAGCTGCTGCTGGCGCGGCCCGCTTTTCCAGTTCCGCGCGAACCATTGGCGGGAAGTCCTCGACCTCGGGCATGCGAACTGCGGTGACGACCTGGTCTGGCATGTCCGGCTCATCGGGAATGAAGCTGTTGGATTCCGGCATCAATTCATCTTCGAGCGCCTGACGGAAGTCATCTTCGATGGAGATGTCGTCAAATTCCTGGGTTGGACGGAAGGCCTCGATGCTTACGCCATCATGCCGGACCGGCTGCGCTGGCTGTGCCGGTTTGGCAAGCGCCTCGGCAACCCTGTCGACCCGTGCTGCAATCAAAGCCGACTGGCCTGGAACTGAAGCAGACGCCGGTACCGACCCCGTTGCAGGGACAGATGCCGCTGGCCGAATGGCTGGCTGGGCCGCCGGACGTGGGCTGGATGCAGCGCCATTGCCAGCCGAGGAGGAACGCGAAACTGCGGCTGCCATCGAATGCTGGTTTGAAAGCTGCTGCATTTCCTGTGTGCGATCAATGCCGGTCGCGACAACCGAGACACGGATCACGCCTTCCAGCGCCTCGTCAAAGGTTGCACCAAGAATGATGTTGGCGTCCGAATCCACTTCCTCGCGAATGCGGGTCGCGGCCTCGTCCACTTCGAACAGCGTCATGTCGCGGCCACCCGTGATCGAGATCAGCAAGCCCTTTGCGCCGCGCATGCTGGTTTCATCGAGCAGCGGGTTGGCAATCGCGGCTTCTGCCGCCTGCATTGCACGGCCATCGCCGCTTGATTCGCCCGTGCCCATCATCGCCTTG
>JAGRLM010000350.1 GCA_020441795.1 Nitratireductor sp. | reverse complement strand
TACCACTGAGCTACCGGGGAACAGCTGCTCTAAGCGAGAGCGCCATATAGCAAAGCTGCATTGATATTGCCAACCCGATAAATGAAAAAAATTTCAATCGGCTGAAAAATGCTTTCATTTGCCATGGCAAACCATTTTCACGGCTATTGGCTTGACAGAAACCTGCCCGTGACGGATATGGGGCGCAGATGGCCTCGTGGCGGAGTGGTTACGCAGAGGACTGCAAATCCTTGCACCCCGGTTCGATTCCGGGCGAGGCCTCCAAAAACATTCCTGCATCTCCCGATCATAGCCAATCCTGTAGTCAGTGGGCCGAGCAGGTCGATCTTGATATTGCCTTGGTGACGATCCTTCGATAGACCATTGCCAAAATTCCGATTTGCCTGCCCGTCACGGGCCCAGTGGAGAAAAGCGCATGACGCTCGACTTCGAAAACCAGCGCCAGCATATGGTCGATGGCCAGATTAGAACCAGTGATGTGACCAATCTGGGCGTATTGGCAGCCTTCCAGGAAGTGCCACGCGAGGAATTCGTCGCAAATGAGCATTTGCCACTCGCTTATCTGGATGACGATCTGGCAATCGCACCTGGGCGCTCGATCATGGCGCCGGCAACCCTTGCAAAACTGGTTCAGGCGGCTTCGGTTGGCGCGAATGACATCGTGCTCGATATCGGATGCGGAACCGGATATTCCACCGCAATTTTATCCCGTCTTTGCAATTCGGTCGTGGCAGTCGAGGAGAACAGTGATCTGGCAGGCATCGCCAGCACGAAACTGAGCGAACTGGGGTTCGACAATGCTGTGGTCGTGCAGTCACGCATGACCCAGGGCTGTGCAGGCGAAGGGCCGTTTGACGTCATTTTTCTGGGTGGCAGTGTCGATGAGGTGCCGTCAACAATCCTTGACCAGTTGAAGGATGGCGGGCGACTGGTTGCGGTAGTCGGGCAGGGGAATTCCGGCGTGGCCAGCCTCTGGACAAGGGATGGCAGCAACGTTTCCTCGCGTCGCCTTTTCAATTGCGCCGTGGCCGAGCTTCCCGGATTTGCCAAGGCAACCGAATTCCAGTTCTGACTCCTGTTGCAACTGGGCAACTTTCCACCGTTTCTTCCATGGTGCGACACAAGATTAATTTGACGTTGAACAGTCGCGGGTTAGGGTAGCAGAATTAGCTGGCCAATTGCCTTTGCGGGGACAAGGAGCCAGAGTTTTCGGTTGGCCAGTTTGGCTTTTCTGATTTTGTACATTGTACCGAGAAGGTTTCAGGGGCCGATGCTCATTCGTTTCAATACCGTCAAGCGTTTCCTGGCTGGAACCGCCGCTGCAGCATTGCTTGCCGGAACTCCGGTGCTCGCGCATGCGGAAACGATTGCGGAAGCACTGGCTCTGGCCTATGCGAACAACCCCACCATCAATGCGCAGCGCGCCGCGACTCGCGCTGTGGACGAGAATGTGCCAATTGCAAAATCCGGACTCCGCCCGACAGTGAGCGGTTCTGCCGATGTCAGCAAGACCTGGTCTGATGACACGTTGCGAGGTGTCAGCCATTTGACACCTGGCGGGTTCGGTATTTCCATTTCCCAGGCGCTTTTTGACGGCTTCAAGACCCGCAACAATGTCGAGGCAGCGCGCGCTGCTGTTCAGGCGAGCCGCGAGACATTGCGCAATACCGAACAGAACGTATTGTTCGATGCCGCCAGTGCCTATCTGGACGTGATCCGTGATCAGGCCATCGCAGGCTTTCGCGCGCAGTCGCTTGAGTTCCTGAACGAACAGGTCCGCTCCGAGCGCGCCCGCTTCCAGGTCGGTGAAAGCACTCGCACCGATGTAGCGCAGGCCGAGGCGCGCCAGGCGGCAGCAGTAGCGCAATTGAATGCTGCACGCGCCCAGTTGCAGTCCTCGATTGCAGTCTATCGGCAGATCATCGGCAAGGAACCCAGCAAGCTTCGCGGACCCGCCGGAGTTGGCAAGCTCGTGCCCGGTCAGTTGCAGCGGGCGCTCGATATCGCATTTGCCGAACATCCGGCAATCCTGGCGACCAAATATCTGGTGGATCAGGCGGACTGGAACGTCAAGAGTTCCGAAAGCGATCTTCTTCCTCGGGTAACTCTGGATGGATCTGCCTCGAGGCGCTTCAATTCGACCACACACGGACAGGTTACGGATAGTGCGCAGGTAACCGCGACATTGCGTGTGCCGATCTATCAGGGTGGGCGCGTATCCGCGACCATTCGGCAGAACAAGGAGACACTTGGCCAGCGCTGGATAGAGGTCGATCAGACAGTGGACAGCGTTCGCGCAGCCGTGGTCTCGGCCTATAGCCAGCTTGAGGCCGCCAAGGCATCCGTTGTTGCCAACCAGTCGCAATTGCGCGCTGCGCAGCTTGCTCTGCAAGGCGCGGTAGAAGAGCGCAATGTCGGTCAGCGCACCACGCTTGATGTTCTCAACACGCAGCAGGACGTGATTTCAGCCCAGATCGCGCAGGCAAGCTCACAGCGCGACGTGATTGTTGCCGGATATGCGCTGCTTTCGGCAATCGGACGCCTGAACTCCGACCAGCTTCGCCTATCCGTCGCAAGATATGAGCCGGTGGAGCATTACGAGGCAGTGGTCGACAAGTGGTACGGCCTCAGAACTCCGGATGGCCGCTGAGCGGCCCGCTTAGGCAAAACGCAATCTGAAAAGTCCAGTCAGCTTGAAGCCAGACATCAGGCGCTTGTCGCTCCGGGGAACCGCACGACATTGGGTACCGTCTCGCCATCAAGCTTGAGCAGGCAGGCCTGCACTGGCTTCTCGCGGCCGGGTAGCACCCGCGTACCCGCTGGCGTGAAGCTGCCTTCATTGCCTGCTTCTTCCACTACCTGACCCGAAACAACGACGACGCAATCGTCCTGCGGCCGCATCAGTTCCTTGCCAAGATTTTCCAGCCGCTGCGCGACATTTACCGCATCACCTACCATGGTGTAGTTCTGGCGCTCTTCTCCGCCGATATTGCCCACCACGACCTTGCCGGTATGAATGCCTATACGCAGGCGCAACGGCTTGCGACCGCGACTGCGTCTTTCAAGATTTTCACTGGCAACCGAGGCTGCGATGGCGCGCGCTGCCGAAAGCGCATGGCGAACATGGTCTGGATCATTCAGCGGTGCGCCCCAGAACGCCATCAATCCGTCGCCCATGAACTTGTCGACAGTTCCATGGGTCGTTGCCACATGTTCACAAATGCCCGCGAAATGCCGGTTGAGCAGTTCCGCTGTCTGGCTGGCATTCAGTCTTTCGGAAATCGAAGTGAAACCGACAATATCGGTGAACATGAT
Organism: Nitratireductor sp.; assembly: GCA_020441795.1. Classification (GTDB taxonomy): domain Bacteria; phylum Pseudomonadota; class Alphaproteobacteria; order Rhizobiales; family Rhizobiaceae; genus BOKV01. Next base: position 1,568 of record JAGRLM010000350.1, on the reverse strand, counting down.
CGTCACCTCCCGCTCCACCGGTTTTGTGGCATCCGCGCCAAATCGCACCAGGCTCGAGACAATCTCGTGCGGAACGTATCGCCGAAATTCCTGCATCGCCGTGTAGAGCCGGTTCAGCGCCAGGGCCTGCTTGTCGATCTCGGTTACCCTTGATCGCGGCAGCACGGAAATATCCTCCAGCCGGAAGGCGGAAAAACTGCCGGCGGTCTCGGCGATCTTCACCATGGGAAGCGATATGCGTTTGCCCAGCAGGATGGCTGCAATCACCGCCGCCAACAAACCGGCCAGTCCTGCCAGCATGGATTTCATGGCACGCCTGATTTCGCTGCCGATGTCCGCTTTCGAGAAATAGGCTCCCAGCGTGTATGGATGGTCTGCATAGCCGGGCAATTCGCGCGTGATGAAGACATAGCCGCCAAAGCCGCCGCCGGTTTCAAATACTTTCACCGACTGGCTGGAGGCACGGGCAAATTCGTCCGATTCGCGCGCGGTCGGGAATTGGTGCAGCACAGGGTCGGGGAAAACCTTCAGTGGGATTGCGTTGCGATCATGGAACAGGTCGGCGCGTGCCGAATGGCCAACCACTTCATTGTTCGATGTCAGCACAAACACGGTTGTGTCGTTCTGCCTTCCCAGATCTGACATGATCCGGTTCATCGAGGTCTGGCCGATCAGGGCCGTTACATAGCCGATTACTTTGCCATCCTTGACAAGGGCCTGTGAAATATCGTGATAGCGCGCGCCACTGATGGTCACCGGCGGACCCCAGAACGCCGTATCATGCAGATGCTGGGCACCAAGACCGAGATCCGAATAGGTCTTGGCTCCGAGAAACCGGTCGCCCGCCGGCGTGACGGTGCCATCCTCGCCGCGAACCTCGCCAACACCGTTTCCATTCACATCGAAAACCAGAATTCCCTCGACCACCGGCACTGCCCTGAGGAACGCCTTCAACTGCCGCGAAATCTGGCCTTGATCGCCGAGAAGGTCATTGGGCAGGTTACCGGTTTGCGAAAATTCGGCTGCGAGTGTGGAAACCACACGCTCTGCCTGGTCGGTTTCGTCCTTGATGCTACGAACCATGCCACTGATCAGCGTGATCGCACGTTCATTGAGAAGCGAATAGGTATTGGCAAAATTGGCCATGACCGAAATGGCAAGAACGGCAGACACGGATATCGCCACCAGCCCGCCAAAGGACAGCGCCAACAGCCAGCGCAACGACATCTGCATTCTGGGACTGTAGTCAGGTTCCGGATTTTGCTTGTCATTCTTCATTGGGCAATTGCCATGGCTGTTGGTCCGTTTGTCGTGAAACCGGATTCTTGCGCGTTTGTCCAATCCGCGCCAGTTAACAAGTGGTAATTGTCGCTGGCATAGTCGAGTGAGCAATCCGTCGCAGGCAATCCGGCTTTGTGTTGCCGATTGCGGCCGACAATTGGGATTTTCTTTGATTTTCCCTTTGAAGGGAACCACAGCAATGCTATAGGACCCCGCGATTGTAACCGTATTGCATCGATTTGGATGCGCGATCGGTCGCATATGCGGGTATGGTGAAATTGGTAGAC
>JAGRLM010000349.1:583-3281 GCA_020441795.1 Nitratireductor sp. | reverse complement strand
CCGGATTGGTGACGGCCTGGCGCTTTGCCGGCTGGCCGACCAGTCGCTCACCATCGTCGGTGAAGGCAACCATGGAAGGGGTGGTACGCGCGCCTTCCGAGTTTTCAATTACCTTGGGTTCCTTGCCGTCCATGACGGCAACGCATGAATTGGTGGTTCCAAGGTCGATACCAATAACCTTTGCCATTTCTATATGCTCCTTGCTAGCAAACGACCGGGACCCTGTTGAGGCATTCCCCTTGGCCGCTCCTTGTGGATGATTGGCAACTGCACGGGACAATTGCGTTGCCGCGTATATAAGAAGGTCACATCAATGCTGCAAGATTGCCAAATGGCGAATCACTGCAGGATGTTGCAGAGTCTGGCTGTTCTTATGGACAAAGAAACGATTCTTGCCAAATTTATCAAGCTGAGCGCTGCTTGAATCGCCACCCTGGCGCTGCAAATAGGCATTCATCAGACCGAATCAAGCCGAGACCATGCCGGACAGACACGACATGCAGGTATTGCCAAACGGGGTTCACTGGATACCGGGTTATCTCGACATCGAAGCGCAGCGTGCATTGCTCGATGATATTCGCGGGGTGGTTCGGCAGGCACCGCTCTTTGTTCCGGCAATGCCTGGAACCGGCAAACCGATGAGCGTGCGCATGACCAATTGCGGCTCGCTGGGATGGGTAACCGACAAGGCCCGCGGCTATCGCTATCAGACAACCCATCCGCATACGGGGAAACCCTGGCCAACCATGCCGCAAAGCCTGACACGGATCTGGACAGAATTGGCATCCTTTCCGAAACCGGCCCAGGCCTGCCTCGTCAATTTCTATGATGAAAGGGCAAAAATGGGTTTGCACCAGGACCGCGACGAACGCGATCTTTCTGCACCGGTCGTCTCGATCTCGCTGGGTGACACCTGCCTTTTCCGCGTCGGGGAAACCACGCGCTCCGGCCGCACTACATCATTTCGTCTTTCGAGCGGCGATGCCGTGATCCTGTCGGGAAAATCCCGGTTGGCCTTTCACGGGGTCGACCGGATTTATCCCGATACCTCGCCGTTGCTGAAGAACGGTGGCCGCATCAATTTGACAATGCGCGTGGTGGAATGATGGGCGCGCGGAAGAAGGGTGGCCCGGCCTACAGTTTGCGTAGCGCAACATGCTCGATCAGGTGATCAGCGCCCTTGCGCAGCACCAGATCGGCGCGCGGTCTTGTCGGCAGGATGTTGTCATGCAGATTGACGAGGTTGATATTGGTCCAAAGCTCTTGCGCAATGGACAAAGCCGCATCCTCCGACAATTGCGAATAGCGATGGAAGAATGACAATGGATTGGTGAAGGCCGTTTCGCGCAGCCGCATGAAACGGGAAACATACCAGCGCTCGATCAGCTTCTCCTCCGAATCGATATAGATCGAGAAGTCGAAGAAGTCCGATACCACGGGTATCGCTTTTCCTTCCTTTGGCAATTCGCGTGACTGGAGCACGTTGATGCCTTCGAAAATCAGAATGTCGGGGCTGTCGATCACCTCGAATTCACCAGGCAGAACGTCATAGGTCAAATGCGAATAAAGCGGCGCCTCGACCCTGCCAGCTCCGGCCTTGATGTCGGAAAGGAAGCGCAGGATTGCGCCGACATCATAACTTTCAGGAAATCCCTTGCGGTTCATCAGATTGCGTTCGCGCAGAACCGCATTCGGGTGCAGGAAACCATCGGTGGTTACAAGTGCAACACGCGGGCTGGACGGCCAGCGGCCCAGAAGTTCCTTGAGAATGCGGGCCGTGGTCGATTTGCCCACAGCAACCGAACCGGCAATTCCAATGATGAACGGGGTCTTGGCACCTGTAACATTGAGAAACCGGCTGCGCTGGCGAAACAGTTCCTGGCTTGCCTCGACATGGGCGGAAAGCAGGCGGGACATGGAGAGGTAGATATGGCGCACCTCTTCCAGGGATACCGGATCGTTTAGCGAGCGCAGGCGCTTAACCTCGTCCTCGCTCAGGGTGAGCGGTGTATCGGCCCGAAACTCCGCCCATTCCGCTGCGGTGAAAAACCGGTAGGGCGAGAGATTGCGTTTGCCGGTGCGGCCAGGCGCATCCATTTCCCAGAATTCACCAAGATCGAGATTGGCTGACTGTTCCACGCCCTGATCCAAGACTTCACCCCGGTCCTAGGTCTTGTTTCCAGGACGTGCAGCCTTTTCGGCAAGTCCGGATTGGGCAGTGCGACTTTCAAGCTCGGCCATCACATCTGACAATGATACGTTGCTGGCACGAAGCAGAACGAGAAGATGATACAGAACGTCGGCTGCCTCCTTGGTCACTTCGCCACGATCACCGCTTGCTGCTGCAATCGCTGCCTCGACGGCTTCCTCACCCAGTTTCTGCGCGCATTTGTTGACGCCCTTGCCAATCAAGCTGGCCGTATAGGACGAGCCATCGGCAACGGAGGCGCGCCGGGCAATCGTTTCATCAAGATCGGTGAGGGTGAACATCAAGGAATGCCCTGCTGCTGTCAGCCTGAAACAAGTTTCAATCCAGTCTTACCGGAATTCCAGCCATCTGCATATGCTGCTTGGCCTGTCCGATGGTGAACTCGCCGAAATGAAAGATCGAGGCGGCCAATACTGCGCTGGCATGGCCGTCGCGAATGCCCTCCACCAGATGATCGAGCGTTCCGACCCCGCCGGAGGCGATGACCGG
>JAGRLM010000349.1:0-520 GCA_020441795.1 Nitratireductor sp. | reverse complement strand
TCCTGATCCATCGATGTCAGCAATATCTCACCAGCGCCGAGTTCGGTGACACGAATGGCGAACTCTATCGCGTCAATTCCCGTCGGCGTCCTCCCGCCATGGGTAAAAATTTCCCAACGCCCGGCTTCGCCTTCGCCAGAAACCCTCTTCGCATCGATCGCAACAACAATGCACTGATTGCCAAACTTGTCCGCTGCTTCAGCCACGAATTCGGGCCGCCTGACTGCTGCGGTATTGATCGAAACCTTGTCGGCACCTGCCTGCAAAAGCCTGCGGATATCGGCAACCTCGCGCACACCGCCACCCACCGTAACCGGCATGAAACAGTGTTCTGCAGTCTGGGTGACGACATCAAGAATAATCGAGCGATTGTCTGATGACGCGGTAATGTCGAGAAAGGTCAGTTCATCGGCACCAGCGGCGTCATAGGCCTTGGCTGCCTCGACCGGGTCACCAGCGTCAATCAGGTCCACGAAGGAAACACCCTTGACGACGCGGCCATCCTTCACGTCAAGGCACG
>JAGRLM010000026.1:6464-7935 GCA_020441795.1 Nitratireductor sp. | reverse complement strand
AAGTCTCCACTTTCTCAGGGTGTTGGTTCAGGGTGTTGTCTCTGTTTCTTCCGGCTGGCTTCTTGCCGCTGCCGATGATCAACAGATAGACCCGTTCGAAAGGAACGGTTGTGCATTTGCGCACAGTCAATGCACAACGCGCCGGGATTCGGATTGGTGATGTGGACAGGGGTCTGGACGGGCGTCGCTAAGGTGCCAGCCGCGAAGAGGGGATCCAGCAATATCCGTTCGGGTCGAGCAGATAGCATTCGCGCAAGCCGTGGGGGCGGTCAGAACATTCCCTCAAAACCGAACCCCGGCCCTCTGCCTCTGCCTTGCGCGCATGGAGCAGCGCAGTATCGGGGTCTGTATCATAGAGGCGCAGTTCCAGCCCTCCGCCACGAATGCCGGTTTCGGGAACAAGGGAAAGCAAAGGGTTTTCTGCATAGGTGGCATCAACATGCAGCATGAAATGCTGTTTTCCATAGCCGATCACTGCGAAGCTGGCATCCTGTCGGATGACTTCCAATTGCAGGACTTCGCCAAGCCATGCGGCTTCTTCGGCGATGTCGCGAACGAGGATATTGATGCCAAAACCGGCAAGCGACCTGCCATAATCCGCGCCACTCGCACTGCGTATGTCGTCTTTTTGCATGACTTCTTCCCGCTTCAGCCGCGATCGACTTAACCGCGGTTTAACCAAGAAACAAATGTGCCGCCCGGTCACGGTGCGGTTTTAGCATTCCGTTTGCATCACCGCGTTATGGTGAAGTCAACAAGGACAAACGGCATCGGGAGCCGGAAATGCAGATATTCATGATTGTCGACGATTCTCCAGTCATTCGCAAAGTCGGACGCCGGCTGATCGAGGACATGGGATTTGTGGTGGTCGAGGCAGCTGATGCCATTGAGGCACTCACGATCTGTCGCAGCAACATGCCGGATGCGGTTCTGGTCGACTGGGACCTTGCAGGATATCCCGGACTTGATCTGATCCGTGACATTGTGCTTCTGCCGGGTTCGGAAGGGCTCAAGATCATTTACTGTACCAGCGAGTTGATGGTTCCCGAAATGACCAAGGCGAAACGGTCAGGGGCAACGGGTTTCATCATGAAGCCGTTCAATCGCCAGGTCCTGGCGGACAAATTCAGGCAGTTTGGCCTGATCGAGGACGAGAAACACGCCGCCTGAACCACAGGCATGGCTTCAAACAGAAAAACCCCGCAGCGATGCGGGGTTTTTTGTCTTTGATTGTCCGGTTGTTTTCTCCATCCATCAGCCGACCAAGGGGAAGGGCGGGGGAGGGAGGCCGGAAAATGGTTCGTCAGGCCACGCGTGCTTCTGCCGGATCGGGTTCGCGCAGCACATAGCCACGGCCCCACACGGTTTCGATGTAGTTCAGGCCATCGGCCGCAGCAGCGAGCTTCTTGCGCAGCTTGCAGATGAAAACGTCGATGATCTTGAGCTCAGGCTCGTCCATGCCGCCATAAAG
>JAGRLM010000026.1:0-6394 GCA_020441795.1 Nitratireductor sp. | reverse complement strand
TATTCCTTGCCGGTCAGGTGCACCCGCTGTCCGGCAACTTCGACCGTCTTGGCATCGAGGTTGACCACGAGATCACCAGTGGAAATGACTGACTGGGCATGACCCTTGGAGCGGCGGACAATGGCATGAATGCGCGCGACCAGTTCATCCTTGTGGAATGGCTTGGTCATGTAGTCATCCGCACCAAAACCAAGGCCGCGGACCTTGTCTTCGATACCGGCAAGGCCGGAAAGGATGAGAATCGGGGTTTTCACCTTGGAAAGGCGCAAGGTGCGCAGGACTTCATAGCCGGACATGTCCGGAAGATTGAGGTCCAGCAAGATAATGTCATAGTCGTAGAGCTTGCCCAGATCGACGCCTTCCTCACCCAGATCGGTGGTGTAGACATTGAAGCTCTCAGATTTCAGCATCAATTCGATGCTTTGGGCGGTAGCACTGTCATCCTCGATCAGCAGTACGCGCATGCCTAGTCCCCTTCTATTGCCGCATCAGCCTGCCAGAACGGTGTTGCCTCGTTGTCCTGGCCTTGCTCGCATTCCGAACTGAATCGGATGCTGACGCACAATGGTTAACAAAATGTAATTCAGGCACGCAAGTCTCGACTCAAAAATTAATTTGTTCCGGCTATCCAATTGATTTTATTGAATAGAAAGAATCTTCAAGGCTTAACGTGCTACATTAAGAAACCGTTTCAACGGGATTTTTGCGAAAACCGGACAAAAAACTCGCCTCTTGCGAATCTTTGTCGGTTTGCAGCGATCCGGTTTACCGGCTCTTAAGGCATGGGCCTTATGATTAAGAACAGGCGTAAATGAAAAGTTACCAGAAGCGCTTTTTGTTAACTTTTTCAGCGTGCGAGCGTTTCCGCGCGCTGGATCATGTTTCGAGGGGGCTGCAGGCGGAATCTCCGCCTGACGTCACGGCAGTGTTTCCTGTCGGGTGGGTACCACGCATTCAAGGAGTATCGAGTATGAAGTCGCGTGACAATCTTTTGAGGCTCAAGCACTTCCAGGTTCAGGATCGAACCCGGCAGCTTGCGCAGATCGACATGATGATTCAGGAAATGACCCGGATGTCGGATGACTTGCAGACGCAAATCCGCATCGAGGAAGAAAAGTCCGGTATTACAGATGTCAGCCACTTTGCCTATCCGACCTTCGCAAAGGCAGCGCGGCAACGGCATGAAAATCTTCTGGTTTCGATCAGGGACCTGAATGACAAGCGTCAGGCGGCAGAAGAAGCGCTGAGCGAGGCCGAGGAAGATCTCAAAAAGGCCCAGGCACTGGAAAACCGTGATGGCACGTCCGCCGTCAGCGAGCAGGTGGTTGATTCCCAGGTTGAGCGTCGGGCAATGATCGGCTGACAAGGCCAGACCGACATCTTGTCGGCATGGCCGCAATCCTGATTGCTGTTATTTCATATCTCGCTCGATATGGTCGATATCGCCGGGCTTTGCCCCGATATCGGCCCATTCGCTTGCACTCATCCTGCGAAGGATTTCCTGCTTGCGCCGGGCGATCTGGCTTGTGGGATGGTTGCGTTTGAACCACTGCATGAGTGTTTCCTCTTGTTTGCCCTCCCAGTTACCCAAGATAGGAAACAATTCGGATTTGTGCAGTGCACAATTCGCATGGCTGCCATGCGTCGGACCATTCACAATTAGGGTCAGTATCGCCGGTTGACCATGCGTGCGCTGGCAATGCGTCGCTGTTTGTGGTGTTCGCGCATGAATACGAACAATCCGCTGCCTGCAATCAGCACCATGCCTGCAATGGTTGGGTAGCCCGGCAGTTCGTGCCACAGAAGCCAGCCCCAGAATACGGCCATTGGCAGGCCGATATATTCGAACGGGGCAACCGTAGCGGCATCTGCCATGCGATAGGCCTGGGCAATGCAATAACCGACAATGGCTGAATTGAGCCCCAGAATTGTGAACAACCAGATGTCGGTTCCTTGCGGCCAGGTCCAGGCCCTGAGCAGAAAGCGCATGCTGTCGCCGGTTGTAGCAGTGACGAAGTGCCCGTCGCCAGCAACGGCAAAAAACCCGATCGAGACCACAATGAACATGGCCTGCACATAGACTGCCAATGCTGAGGCCTTGGTCGTCGCACCCAATTTTCGCGTGACCACCTGATTGAGGGCATAGGCAAAAGCGGAAAGAACCGGCAAGAGCAGAATGGCAACCGCGACCGCGCGTTGCTCTTTCCAAGGTTCGATCATGACCACGACGCCCAGAAATCCCACAGCGACCGCGCCCAGGCGGAAGGGGCCGACCTTTTCTCCCAGTACCGGTATCGAAAGGAGTGTGATCATCAAGGGAGCCACAAAGAAAAGCGCGGTTGCGTCGGCCAGCGAAATCACCGCAAGGGCGGTGAAATAGGTCAGGTTTGACAGCACAATCAGAAGCCCGCGCATGGCGTGCAGCCATGGTGTTCTTGTCTTCAGGATCGACAGGCCACCTTCCATCTGGACCATAACCATGGAAAAGCAGATGCCGATTGATGAACGAATGAACACCATCTGGTGCAAGGGGTAGCCGCCCGACAATTGCTTGATCAGCATGTCATTGACCGAAATCGCGATCATTCCCACAAGGATGAACGCAATTCCCGCTGTGGGGCGATTGATGCTTTGTGGGGCGGAAGAAACAACCATTGTCGCCGGTTATCACACTACGAATGTTTGTGACAGCATGATTGTCATGGCTTGAAAGGCGAGAGGGCAGGGCTTATCGGTTCTGCATGAGTGAGCCGGACGATCAACGCCTTCGTGACCCAACACCACGAATTCATACCACGGCGCAGACCAAGGGCTGCAAGATGGGTCGTCATTCCATTGTCGGCGAGCGATGCGTGCTGCGCGATGTCAAACTTGGTGATTTCTCCTATTTCGAGCGCCATTGCGAGGCAATCTATGCCGATATCGGAAAGTTCTGCTCGATTGCAGCCAATAGCCGGATCAACGCGCTGGAACATCCCCTCGAGCGGGTAACCACCCACAAACTGACCTATCGCCCGAATGAATATTTCAAGCTGCATGGCATCGATCAGGAATGGCGGAGCTATCGCCAGTCGCGGCGCGTGACAATCGGCAATGATGTGTGGATCGGACATGGCGCTGTCATCATGCCCGGGGTTTCGATTGGCCATGGTGCAGTCATCGGTGCCAATGCGGTGGTGACGAAAGATGTGGCGCCCTACTCGATTGTCGCGGGCATGCCTGCCAGACCCTTTCGCATGCGCTTCCCGCAGCCAATCATTGACCGGCTTCTTGCGCTCCAATGGTGGGACTGGCCGGAACTGAAATTGCACGGAGCGATAGCCGACATGCAGGCAATGGAGATCGAGGCGTTTCTCGACAAGTGGGAGGCGGTTAATTCCAATTGAGCGCTGCAGCGCTCATTGGACCCTGGCGTTCATCTTGATCCAGGAATTCGAATAGTCCCAGCGCATGCGGACATTGCCACCTGCATCCTGCGTGTAGTTGCCGCGAGCCTTGTAGCCAAAACATTTGCCGGCAAATGTACCGCCGCCATTGCCTTGTCGTCTGGTGCCGGAGCAGATTGTCTTGCCTCCCGCCGTTTGCAATTGGAAGCGGGAATCAATCGCGTAGAAATCATCCACGATCAGCCGACCATTCTCCTTGTGGCTCGATTTGGAAACGCCGTCGAAGATTTCCATTTTGGCAGGAACCACGATGCCTTGCGCCAAGGCGATGCCAGAATATGCCATGAGGACAAGTGCCAGGCCTACTGGTGCCAGGCTTGCTGGAATTCGCATGCGAATGCTCCTGTTGCAGCAGTGGTTTCAGCCCCTGATCGGATAACTTCGAAGCCTATCCTCCTGAAGGCAAGAGTCAACAAGGACAGGCGACAGACCATTTGCCAGCCAAGCTATTGCCAGTTGATCTGCATGGATTTAGCATTCTTCCCTGCAGCACCAATAGTGAAGATCGGCGATGCATTCTGATTGAGGGAGTTCGGTCATGAAATTCGTACCAATTGCGGTGGCAGCATTTCTGTTCCTTGCTGGCAGTGCGTCCGCCCAGATGTCGGAGAATGTCAAATTTGCTCCGGGAAATTTCGGAACCATGCTGAGTGGCACGGTGAAGGGCAATGATTACTTCGACTACAAGCTCGGAGCCAAGGCGGGCCAGGAACTGTTCGTCGAACTCACGGTCACGAATACCGATGGCAATGGCATTGCCTATTTCAACATACTGCCGCCCGGCAGCACTGGCGAAGCCATCTACAATGGCTCGATGGAAGACACGGGATCAACCACTGTCCAATTGCCCGAGAGCGGTGAATACACGATCAGGGTCTATCTGATGGGCAATGATCGCGACGCTGGTAAAACCGTCAGCTACAATGTGGATGTATCGATCCAGTAGTGCGCTGTTATTATTCCTGACGACATCTATCGGCATTCGCGCCGCTCAGGAGGCGTGTGATTTCATCTGACCGGAATTTTTCCAATCACTGCTTGCGCCAACGCGAGCGGGTATGCAATACGACAACTTACCTTGCGTCATAATCTTGAATTTGCTTCGTTTTTCCCGTCTGCCGGCAATTTTACAGACAACTGACACAGGAAGATTTTATCTCATTGCGGATGTGATTCATGCCATTTATTGCCCCAATTTCCGAACGCCAGCCGGATTTGCCCTATCCACTCGATGGAACCTATAACGGGCCCGGTAAAGTGGTTTTTGCCGATGCCAGTATCCTGATCGTGATTGGAAGCGGTGATCTGGCGCCGGATGCTCCTGCGACAGGCAGTGTCATGACGCGTGTCCGCGTGCTGGACAGAAGTTCAGGTGACGTGCTCAATGATTTTGACCTGGTCGATCCAGTAACGCCGGCACCCTCCAACATCTTTGATCGGCCCAATACGATCCGGGACGCGGTGGCACTGAATTCCAACTCGTTCGTCTTCTCGATACTGAGCCAGCATCCGACCCTATTCTATCCGGAAACCACGACGCCGGTGGAAGTGCAGAACCTGGTTTTCGTTACGGATGTTGCCAATGGCAGCTATGTCATCGTAACGCCGTTCGAGCCTGATCCGGATTTTCCCGAAAGTTATGCCTATTCAACTTCCATTCCGCTTGGCAACGGAAATGTCCTGGTTCTTGGCAATATGGACCGCACGGTGGTCGGGCAAATCTACACATCGACAGGGGTCGCAGTCGGCGGGAACTTCGAATTCCTGCCGTGGAACCATTTCAGCGAACAACCCGATGGCAGCTATTCCCAACTCGTCTGGTCAGGCTTCAGCAACGAGTCACTGGATGATGGCCGCTCCATTTTCACGATGATCCAGACCCGCGAAGAGGGAAATTTCAATGTCCCCGCAGCGCCGGACAAATATGACCAGATCGTCGGATATTTTCTTGACGCCAATGGAACCAAGGCCGGCAATCAGATCACATTCTCCATTGAGACAGCTCTGAATTTCAGGATTGTCAAATACGAGATCGCCGAATTGAACAATGGTGGTTTCGTTGTGGTATGGGCTGAAAACGACTGGTCATCACTTGATTCAAACCTGAATTACGATAGCAATCTGAGATATGGCATTTTTGATGCCAATGGGGTTCTGCAGGGCAATTATTTCGATCTTGACACCAGTGTGGGTCCGGCAGATGTCCGACCGTCTGAGATCTTTCTCGACAGCGTCCTTGAACTGTCGGACGGCGGCATAGGCATTTTTTGGCGAGGCGGATATGAAGGTCATGCCGTCGAAGACACGCCGACCGCTGCGATCCTCGATCCGTCAGGATCGCTGATCGATGCGCCATTTTCCCTCTATGACAGTTTTACCATCCGCGATTATGCCTTCGACTGGGATATCTTGCCCGATGGCAGCCTGGTCATGTACTCGATCAATGTCGGGGCTGCAGGGGGCTATCCCTTGTCAGCGGAATTCGAATTCCGCGAATTCGTGGTTGCCATGGAAGTTCCACCGACTACGGGTGATGACATCATCGCCGGTACTGAACAGGCCGATACCATCGCACTGCTCCAAGGTGATGACCGTGTCTATGGGCGTGCGGGGAACGACAATCTTTATGGCGAAGCAGGTGATGACGTCATCGAAGGTGGCGCCGGCGCTGACGTGCTTGATGGGGGAACCAACACCGCGGTTGGCGATACGTTGAGCTATCTGAGTTCTCCAGCGGGAGTGACCGTATATCTGGCCAGTGGCACAGTTTACGGTGGCGACGCTGATGGCGATACCGTTTCCGGTTTTGAAAACATTGATGGCACCAGCTTTGGTGACTTCCTGTTCGGCGATGCCAACGCCAATACTGTATCGGGCAATGGCGGCGCTGACTGGCTCTATGGCGGCGGCGGCGACGATACCATCAATGGCGGTGCAGGTTCCGACCT
>JAGRLM010000025.1 GCA_020441795.1 Nitratireductor sp. | reverse complement strand
CGACGATCAAGCACGCCCATCACAGCTTTGACATTGACCATGAGGGCACCGACTCCTGGAAGCATCGCAAGGCTGGCGCGAAGGAAACAGCCCTCGTTTCGGCCAATCGCTGGGCCATCATGCATGAATTGCAGGGGCATGATGAACCACCGCTCGAAGACATCCTTGCACGGCTCGGGGAGTGTGATCTCGTCCTGATCGAAGGCTACAAGCGCGAGGGGCATGACAAGATCGAGGTGCTGCGTGGCGAGCGCTCCAGGGATGCCCCGCTTTGGCCCAACGACACGAGCATTGTCGCGATTGCAGCCGAAACCCGGCCGCAGGACTGCACCCTGCCATGTTTCAATCCCGACGACATCGCATCGATTGCCGGGTTCATTCTCGAGCATTGTGCCATTGTCGGCAAGGATGGACGCAATGCCGCCGAGTAACGCGCGCAAATTGCTGGACGATTGCTTCCTGCACGATACCGATCGACTGCGCCATGACGAGGCCCTGACACTGTTGCGCGACCGGCTTGCGCCGCTTGCTGACATCGAAAGCGTGTCGCTTGCCTCGGCCAGTGGCCGGATAGCGGCGGCCCCGCTTGTCGCCAGCCACAACATCCCCGATCACGACAATTCGGCGGTGGATGGCTATGCCTTTCTGTCTGCCTCGATGCAAAGTGATGCCACCACATATGCGATCGGCACACGAATTCCGGCAGGCACAAAGCAGAAAGCAAGCCTGCGCCCGGGTGAAGCCGCCCGGATATTTACCGGTGCCGTCATGCCGGATGGCGCTGACACCGTTGCCATGCAGGAAGACTGCCTGGTGTCGGAGGATGGCAATTTCGTCACGATTCCAGCGGGATTGAAGCCCGGCGCCAATCGCAGAAAGGCTGGCGAGGATGTCGCGCGGGGATCGCTGCTGTTCGGACCGGGAACGCGTTTGCGCCCGCAGGAAATAGCAGCGGCAGCCTCGGCCGGTTTTGCCAGTATCAATGTGTTCAAACCGCTTGATGTCGCGGTGATCTCATCAGGCGACGAACTCGTTGCCCCCGGAAAGCCCCTGCGGTCGGGCCAGGTGCACGATTCCAACCGCTTCCTGCTTCAATCTCTCCTCGCCCCGCTTGGCATCACCATCCATGATTTTGGCATCATCGCTGACAGCGCCGATGCAACACGGGTGGCACTGGAGAAAGCGGCCAAATCCTGCCAGGTAATCATCACCACCGGCGGCGCGTCGCGCGGTGAGGAGGATCACATGATCACCACGCTGGATGCGCTCGGCAAACGCCATCTGTGGCAGCTTGCAGTCAAGCCCGGTCGACCGATGTGTTTCGGACAGATTGGCGACACACTCTATTTCGGCCTTCCGGGCAATCCGGTCGCCGCCTTTGTCTGTTTCCTGCTCTATGTACGCCCCGCGCTGGTGCGCCTTGGCGGCGGAGAATGGCCGGAGCCGCAACGCTATCCTGTCCCTGCCGGGTTTTCAGTACCGCGCAAGAAGCCGGACAGGCGCGAATTCTGGCGCGGCTGGATCGAGATGAACGCGTACGGCGACGCAGTAGCGCAAAAATTCGAACGCGACGGTTCCGGTCTGATATCCGGCCTGCGCCAGGCAACCGGCCTCATCGAAATCACGGAAGAAACTACCGCAGTGACGCAAGGCGACTTGGTCAGTTTCATACCCTTTGCCGAGTTCGGCATCCTGTAACCCAGGATCCAACATTGCAGAATTGTCACTTGGAAAGTCGCCCGACTCGGCTAGTTTGCAGCGAAATCAATTTACGAGACGGATTTTCCCATGACGGCCAATCGCAATGCTTACAGTTCCGCATCAATCTGGATTCATTGGCTCACTGCCGTTTTGGTGGTGGTGTTTTTCTTCACCCATGAAAGCGAGCGTGGCAGCCTTGGCAGGACCTTCCATGTCTCGGGCGGAATGCTGATCGCCTGGTTTTTCCTTTGGCGCATATTTCGCCGATTTCGCAATGGCGTTGCAGCAAAGCCCGAGCAATCAGAAGCACTCAACTGGCTGTCGCGCATCGTGCTTTGGGGTATTTTGCTGGCGCTCCTGGTCGTGTCGGTTTCGGGCCTGCTGCTGCCATGGTCCGGCGGTCGGGCGATTGACCTGTTCGGCCTCGCAATTCCCTCACCCATCACCGGCAGCAGGTCACTGCATGAATTCTTCGAGGAAGTGCATGACATCGCCGGCCATGCCTTCATACCGCTGGTAGCGCTCCACATTCTGGGCGTGATCAAGCATGTCTTCATGGATGCCGACAAGGGGGTCGCGCTGCGCATGGCCCAACCGGACAAGGAAGGCCTTTGAGAATTCCACCTTCGCCGTTGCACCCGGCGATCAGCAATGCTTCAATCCTCCCCGTCCGGGGGAGGATTACTTTGTGAAAATTGACAGGATGATTTTCAAAAATGCCAGGTGCTGCAGGTGAGCGCTGCCGTAAGCCTGCCCTACTGGCTCGTGGTGATCCTGGCATTCTTTGCAGTTGTTGGCATTGTCGACCGCATTTTTGCGCCTTCCGTTCGCTGGTTCTTTCGCCGTCGCGTCAACAACGCCATTGACGAGTTGAACCAGCGCCTCGACATGCGCATCCAGCCCTTCAAGCTGACACGCCGCCAGTCGCTGATCGATCAATTGATGTATGACCGCAAGGTGCTTGAGGCAGTTGAAGCGGAGGCGCTTGCATCGGGCACTCCGCGCGCAGTCATCATGAAGCGCGCGGAACGCTACGCCCGGGAAATCGTGCCTTCATTCTCCGTCACCACCTATTTCAGTTTCGGAACCCGGATTGCCCGATGGATGTCCGAATTCGTCTACCGCGTCCGTCTTGGCTTTGCCGATGACGAAGCGCTGAAACATGTCGATCCCCAGGCCTCGGTCGTATTCGTCATGAACCATCGTTCCAACATGGACTATGTGCTGGTAACCTACATGGCCTCAAGCCGCGCCTCCTTGTCCTATGCGGTTGGTGAATGGGCGCGCATCTGGTTGCTCCAGAGCCTTATCCGCTCAATGGGCGCCTACTTCATCAGACGCAATTCCAACGACGAACTGTATCGCCGTGTGTTGGGCCGATATGTTGCCATGGCGACGCGCCAGGGTGTGACACAGGCTGTCTTTCCCGAAGGCGGGCTGACCCGTGACGGCAAGTTGCGTGAGCCGAAACTCGGGCTGCTGAGCTACATGGTCGCCGATTTCACTCCAGCGCAGGAGCGCGACATCGTTTTCGTTCCCGTCGGGCTGAACTATGACCGCGTCATCGAGGATCGCATCCTGACTGCCGGTGCCGAGAAGGAGTTTTCAGGACGCAGTTTCCGGGTTCGCCCCGGCGCAATTGCCGGATTCGTGTATAACCTGCTGAAATTGCGCCTCCAGGGCAGGCTTTACCGCTATGGCCATGCCTGTGTCAGCTTTGGCGAACCCCTGTCGCTGAGCCAGTGGCAAAAAGCCAATGGGGTGGACTTCGCCATCGATGAGAAGGAGCATCGCTTTGCTGCCGTTTCACGCCTCGCCGATGACCTGATGACGCGGATAGGCAAAATCATCCCCGCCCTTCCGGTGGCGCTGGTTTCGACCGTCTTGCTGGAAGACCCCGACACATGGATGGGTGAACTTGAACTGAAATCACGCGTTTTCGACCTCATTTCCAGCCTTGAGGCAAAGGGCGCGCATGTCCACATTCCGCGTTCAGACCGCGACTATGCCGTTGGCACAGGGCTTCGAATGCTCACCCTGCGCCACATGGCCGAAGAAAACGATCGCGGCCTGTTCCGTGCCAACCCGAAAGAGCAGATCCTGCTCCAGTATTATGCCAATTCCATCGCCCACCTGTTGCGATGACATTCAGACAAACAGTGGCACTTTCTCGAATTTGCGAACATCGATGATACCGATATCGGAAATCCGCAATTCCGGAATCACGACCAGCGCCAGCAGCGAATGCTGCATATAGGCGTTGTTGAGCCTGCATCCCATTTTACGCATTGCCTCGACCATCTTGTCTGCCTTTTCCGCTACCGTTTCGGCAGGCTCATCCGACATCAGGCCAGCGATGGGAAGTTCAACCAGCGCGAGTTCCTCTCCCTTGTGGAAGACGCAAACCCCGCCGCCGACCTCGCGCAACCTGTTTGCTGCGGCTGCCATGTCCTTGCGATTGGTGCCGACAACGATCATGTGGTGGCTGTCATGGGCTACGGTTGCAGCAACCGCGCATTTCTTGTCATAGCCGAAACCGGACACGAAACCATTGGTGACGGAACCCGTGGCGCGGTGCCGCTCGACCAGCGCGATCTGGCAGATATCATTGTCGCGGTCCATCTGCACCACGTCATCCTTGACTTCCAGCATTCGCTCCAGAGCCCGCGTTGGCGCCTGGTTCTCGATCACGCCGATGACACGTGCCTTCACTTTCTTCATGCCCTTGGGTGCCGCGATCTCGAAATCATCGGCAATCAGGTCGCGCTTCATGTTGATCGTGTTTCGCGCCGATTGCGGATAGTCGAATTTCGGCATTTCCACGTGAAGGCCCTTGGCGTCAGCCAGCAGCCGGCCACGCGCATAGACGGCGTCAATGGCAAGCTCGGCCAGATTCGAAACGATCAGGAAATCGCCGCGCCTGCCCGGCGTGATTGATCCCAGTTCGCGCTCAAGCCCGAAATGCTGTGCTGTATTGATGGTTGCCATCTGGATGGCAGTCATGGGCTTCAAGCCCTGGCTGATCGCATGGCGCACCACGCGGTTCATGTGCCCGTCATGCACCAGAGTTCCCGAATGGCAATCATCCGTGCACAAGATGAAATTCCGCGGATCAAGCCCCATCTCGGTTACAGCCCGGATTTGCTCGGCAACATCATACCAGGCCGATCCGAGCCGCAGCATCGCCTTCATACCTTGGCGCACGCGCGCAATCGCATCGATCATCCGGGTGCCTTCGTGATCGTCAGCCGGACCGCCAGCTGCATAGGCATGGAAGGCCGGTCCAAGATCAGGCGAGGCATAATGCCCGCCGACGGTCTTGCCCGCAGACATGGTGGCGGCAATCTCGCCCATCATGGTCGCGTCACCGGCCGCAACGCCGGGAAAATTCATCACCTCGCCAAGCCCGATGATGTTCGGCCAACCCATCGCCTCGCGCACCTCATCGGGACCAAGCTGGGCACCAGCATGTTCAAGCCCTGGCGCCGACGGCACGCAGGATGGCATCTGCACAAACACATTGACAGGCAATCCGGCTGCCTCGTCATGCATCAGCCGCACACCGTCAAGTCCGAGCACATTGGCGATCTCGTGCGGGTCGATAAACATCGAGGTAGTGCCATGCGGAATGACGGCACGGGCAAATTCAGTGACAGTCAGCATGCCGCTTTCGACATGCATATGAGCGTCGCACAGACCGGGCACGAGATAGCGGCCATCGGCTTCGACAATCTCGGTATCCTCGCCAATGCAATGGCTGGCATCTGGACCGCAATAGGCAAAACGCCCGGCGGAAATCGCAATATCGGTTGCCGGAATGATTTCACCGGAATGAACATTCACCCAGCGGCCATTGCGCACGACCATGTCTGCCGGGGTGCGACCTGCTGCGACATCAACAAGGCGCGGCGCCACTTCACGCCATTCTTTCA
Source organism: Nitratireductor sp. (assembly GCA_020441795.1). Classification (GTDB taxonomy): domain Bacteria; phylum Pseudomonadota; class Alphaproteobacteria; order Rhizobiales; family Rhizobiaceae; genus BOKV01. The sequence goes on along the minus strand of JAGRLM010000025.1, from coordinate 5,216 downwards.
ACTCGCTCATATCAGTTTCCTTGCTTTTCGGCGGGTGTCAGCGTCCATGCGCCATCCGCACCCTGCTCATAATCTTCGCGTTTGGTCGTCATGGTAATATAGTCGGATGCGGCCCATTTTGCAGCGAGATCATCATAATGCGGTGACAGAAAATGCCCGCTCTGTCCCGTCGAAATCACGAACTGCGATTGATCGGGATCACCAAGATCATACCATGCCCGATAGGCTGACGCGTGAACATTGTAATACGGGTTCTTTTCGCGGAAGTCGGTACGCCCGCGCATCAGCGTATATGACCCTCCGGCGCTTTGCGGCATCACGGTGAAATATTTCGCCAGCGGTGCCACCGACGAAAACGGCCTGTGCTCGCCGAATACAATATGGGCAGCGCCCCAGCGCCATTTCCTCCAGTCACTTCCCTGCATCTTTTCCAACTCGCTATTTGCAGCCGCAAAGGACTGGGCGAGCAGAATGCCGCAGGTTTCGACCTGTGGTGTCGTGATATTGTCGCACCAGTCGCGGCTGGTCCTGCCGCGCAGCACGCCCAACAGCGAATCCATGTATCCCTTGCCAATTCGGCTGAAATCCTTGCCGAGTTCATCCTCGAACAGCATCTTGTGGAAATGCCGCCACCATGCCGTCATGATCAGCGGCTCGGCCCGGTCCATCAGCATCTGGCCGTCCCAGGACCTGAGCGCATCCAGCATGGCCTGTTCCTGCCCTGCTCCCGATTGCAGCTGCGCCAGCGCCTCATCACGAAACTGTACCAGTGCTGGTGAAAACTTGTCGGCCTGAATTTCGCGCATGCTCTGCGGTGTATGCTTGGCATTGGCACCGATCACCAGTTGCTCGACACGCCCCTGGCGGAAATGCTCATCCCAGTCATAGGTGATGAGCTTGTCATAGCCGGCAGGAAGCCAATTGGCATTGGCAGTCGCAAGCGCACCCGAGACCGGGTTCTCGATCATTGGCAGGGAATCGAAAGGCAGCCATCCCTTCCAGTCGTATAGCGGATCCCAGCCCGGCACGGGAGCCCGCCCCGCAACCAGATTGGCCGGGTCGCGCACGGGCACCCTGCCCGGCGCAACCAGCGCAATATTCCCATCTGCGTCGGCAACCACCATCGACTGCATCGGCGAAACTGCCTTGCGCATGGCATTGATATAATCGGATACAGTATCGGCCGTGCCGATATCGATGGCTGCCTCGCTAGTCGTGTCATCCTGCGCCAGTGCCGTCCATTGCAGCGCAGCCACATGGCCACCCGGCACGATCTCGCTGACGGACTTGTATTTTTCCGGCAATACCGGTCCATGGCGGGTAGCGCGGCGCGTAAAGGTGAAGTCCGGCTCACCCTTGACCTTGACCACGACCTCTCGCTTGTCGAAATCAGCCCAACCGGTCGGCGTCAGATACTGGTCCGGATTTTCCGGGTTCAGCCGCTCGATAAACACATCCTGCGCATCGAGATTCGTGGTCGTCAAACCCCAGGCAACCCGGTCATTGCGTCCGAGCAGGAATAGCGGCGTGCCTGGCAGGGTCGCTCCGATCAGGTTCCTGACCCTGCCGTCTTCCTTCGTTGCCAGATGCGCCAGGTAAAAGACTGACGGTGTGGTCAGGCCAAGATGCGGATCATTGGCCAGCAAAGGTTTGCCGCTTTCGCTTCGCGCACCCGACACGACCCAATTGTTGGAGGCATCTACCCCGATGTCCCAGGCCAAACCGTCAATCGCGCTGTCACCAGACGGCTTTGCCACACTTGCCTGCTTGGCGACTATGGGAAACAGTTGCCGCAGGTCCGGCATGGGCGGAGGATTGTCCCGCGGTCCATAAGGCATCAACTCGTCGATCTCGCGCGGCGTGAAGCCCTTGTTGGCGAAAGCCAGCCTGCGCAATTCCTCTTCCATGTTCGAATCAAGCGTCAATGCCATCACCTTCAAAATGGCGATGGTCTGCCAGGCTTCCCATGGTTCGGGCGAGACACCCAGTATCAGGAATTCGGGGGGAAGCCGCATCTCCGCCAGACGCGTCTTGCGATTGATCCAGCTGTTCACGCCCTCCGCATAGGCAGTCAGCATCAACCTGGCCGAAGGTGACAGCACCTCGAGGGATCTGCGCGCGGCTGTCTCGATATCCATCGTCTTGAGGAAGACATCGGTCTCGATTGTCGGCTTGCCAAACATTTCCGACAAACGGCCCTGCGCAACCATTCTCAGCACATGCATCTGCCATAGCCTGTCCTGCGCATGGGCAAGGCCCAGGGCACGAATGGCATCGATCTGCCTTTGCGCCTCGATATGCGGTACGCCGAACCTGTCGCGCACCAGGCGAACATCGCCTTCAAGGCCGGCAATCTCCATATTGCCATTGGCAGCCGGTATCGAGGTTCTCAATGCCGTATAGCCAAGGCCGGCTACCACTGCGCCAACTGCCAGGACGAGAACCAAAAAGCCTGCCAGCCATTTGAAAATGCGGCGCATTGTTGTATCCCCTCAATGATGCTTCGCGGAGTAGTCTCCGAGAAATGACTTTGGCAGAAAGGGATTTGACATGGCAAGAGTAGCTTTCATCGGACTGGGAGTGATGGGATTTCCCATGGCGGGTCATATTGCAAAGGCAGGCCATGATGTGACGGTCTATAACCGCACTTCCGCCAAGGCGACAGAATGGGTCGCCAAGCATGGCGGCAAGTCCGCTGCAACGCCGCGCGAGGCAGCGCAAGGCTGCGATTTTGTCTTTTCATGCGTAGGCAATGACGACGATCTGCGATCAGTAACAACGGGCCTGGATGGCGCATTCGCCTCCATGAAGCCCGGCGCGATCTTCATTGACAACACAACAGCATCCGCGCTCGTCGCCCGGGAATTGGCGGCAGCAGCTGATGAAGCCGGTTTCGGTTTCCTCGACGCCCCGGTATCGGGCGGCCAGGCAGGCGCTGAAAACGGAGTGCTGACCGTCATGGTTGGCGGCGATGCTGCCATATTTGAAAAGGCCAAACCCGTCATCGACTGCTATGCAAGAATGGTTGGCCTGATGGGCGCCTCAGGCGCTGGCCAACTCACCAAGATGGTCAACCAGATCTGTATCGCCGGCCTTGTCCAGGGACTGTCGGAAGGCATTCATTTTGCCCAGAACGCTGGCCTTGACGTCGAAAAGGTCATCGAGGTGATTTCCAAGGGTGCCGCCGGTTCGTGGCAGATGGAAAACCGCCACAAGACCATGAATGCCGGAAAATACGATCACGGTTTTGCCGTCGACTGGATGCGCAAGGATCTCGACATCGTCCTGTCTGAAGCGCGTGCCAATGGCTCGACACTGCCGGTCACGGCACTGGTTGACCAGTTCTATGCCGAGGTTCAGGCAATGGGTGGCAATCGCTGGGATACTTCGAGCCTCTTGGCGCGCCTCAAGCGGAAATAACGGCCATGGCGCGCAGGCCATATTCGGCTGATGAGGCTGGTGCGGCCCTGCGCGCGCTCGCAAATGCCGACAATCTTGCCGGTATGGCCCGTTTTGGCATCGAAACCGGCACGGCGCTTGGTGTTTCAATGCCGGGCATTCGCTCGGTTGCAGCAAGGATCAGCCACGACCATCAACTCGCACAGGACTTGTGGCAGAGCGGCATTCATGAAGCACGCATCCTGGCCGGACTGGTTGACAAGCCGCATTGGGTTACCCCGGACCAGATGAAGCGCTGGACGGCCGACTTCAACTCCTGGGATGTCTGTGACCAGATTTGCGGATCACTTTTCGACAAGACCCCCTATACCGATGCCATGATAGTCGAGTGGGCCGCATCCGACCAGGAATTCGTCAAACGCGCGGCATTCGCCACCATTGCGTGGAAATCGGTGCATGACAAGAAAGCCGATGATACCTGTTTCCTCCCCTTTCTTGCCTTGATCCGCGAAGCTTCCACCGATCACCGAAACTTCGTGAAAAAGGCTGTCAACTGGGCGTTGCGCCAGATCGGCAAACGCTCAGCGCAACTCCATGCTCCAGCCCTTGCATTGGCGCAGGAACTTGCGTCCTCAACTGACAAGGCTGCGCGCTGGATCGGCAGGGACGCCACGAGGGAACTGCAATCTGCTGCGGTTCTCGGGCGCCTCAGCCTTTCCTGATCGCGAATTCGTGATTGGTACAAGGTAAAAACCGGCATTTGTCTGCTAATCTGTATTTCAGGAGGACATGACATGCTGACAAGAAGACATTTTTCCTCGCTCGCAATTTTGGGTGGCGCTGCAGGCCTTTCGGGTTTGAGGCCGAGGCTCGCATTCGCCGAACTCAACGACGACGGTCTGCATGTACAACCCTGGTTCATGCAGACGTTTCTCGACCTGCGTGAAGACCAGGCCGAAGCGTCAGGCGCCAACAAGCATTTGATGCTCCTTTTCGAACAGAAAGGCTGCCCCTATTGTCGCGAACTGCATGAGGTCAATTTCAAGCGACCCGAAATAGCCAGCTATGTGCAGGAAAATTTTGGTGCCGTTCAACTCAATCTGTGGGGTTCGCGTGGCGTAACCGATTTTGACGGCAGCGAAATGGAAGAGCGCGAGCTGGCCCGCAAATGGTCTGTGAATTTCACACCGACCATCGTTTTCTTCGGCAAGGATGAACCAGAGGAGAAGGCTGGGAACCTTATCGAGGTTGCCCGGATGCCGGGCTACTTCAAGCCGTTTCACTTCATTTCGATGTTGGAGTTTGTTCACGAAGAACGATACAAGGACACTCAGTTTCAGCGCTTCCTGCAGGAAAAATTCGAAAAACTGGAAGCCGAAGGCAAGAAGCCGGATGTCTGGTAGATCTCAGTCTTTCACCTTGGCCGGTTTTTCCAGCGAAATATAGTTGAGCGGCAACTGGGTCGTTTCCTTGATGCGCTCCATGGCGAAAGCCGATGAGACATCTTCTATGTCGATCTCGCTGACCAGCCTTTTGTAGAAGGCATCATAGGCAGCAATATCCGGGACCACGACCTTGAGCAGGTAATCCACCTGCCCGCTCATGCGATAGAAACTGACAACCTCGGGATATTTGGAAATCAGTTCCGAAAACCGCTTCAGCCATTCGTGATTGTGCTTGTCGGTGGTAACGGACACAAAGACCGTGACCCCAACATTGACCTTTGCCGGATTGAGCACCGCCACCCGGCGCTCGATCACCTTGTCTTCTTCCATCTTTTGTATGCGTCGCCAGCACGGCGTCGTCGAAAGCCCGAC
>JAGRLM010000348.1:3857-5511 GCA_020441795.1 Nitratireductor sp. | reverse complement strand
TCATCAAGGATGACGAAATGGAAGGTGCCACACAATTATGGCAGATGCCCCAGGGCGGCATCGACAAGGGCGAGGACCCGGAGCCTGCGGCTCGACGCGAGTTGTGGGAAGAAACCGGAATGCGGAGCGTTTCGCTTCTCGACGAGGCACCCGACTGGATCAATTATGACCTTCCTGCCGAGATGATTGGCATAGCCTTGCGCGGAAAATATCGCGGCCAGACCCAGAAGTGGTTTGCCTACAGATTTGATGGCAATGAATCCGAGATCGCCATCAATCCGCCGCCAGGCGGCCATACAGCTGAATTTGACCAATGGGACTGGAAACCGATGCAAGACCTGCCAAAGCTGATCGTACCGTTCAAGCGGCAGGTCTACGAGCAGGTCGTGGATTGCTTTTCCCATCTCGCGCGGTGAGAATGCGCCGTGAACGCGCACAGGTGAACCAATGCTTTGCAAGAAGTTGACGATAAGGGAAAGTGCCGATGACGATGCTTCTGCCATCGTCACAGTCCAATCGGAGGCATTCGGGCGCAAGGACGAGGCTGATCTTTCGCTGCAACTGATTTCGGCACCGCCACATACAATTTCACTCGTCGCCGAATGCAATGGTGATATTGCAGGCCATGTTCTGCTGACCGAGATCGGCGCCCCTGTAAGGGCGATGGCACTCGCCCCCCTGGCTGTATTGCCGAAATTCAGGGAAATGCAGGTAGGCTCAATTCTGGTGAAAGCTGCGATCGAGAAAGCCAAGGCTGCAGGATATGAGGCGATATTCGTGCTTGGCGACAACGCCTATTACGAAAGATTCGGCTTCGTATCCAACAAGGCCGATCCGTTTGACATCAAATGGCAGGGTCCGCACTTCATGGCGCTGGAGCTGCATGAAGGCGCTTTGGGCGGCAAGAGCGGCAAACTGCACTATCCCGAAGCTTTTTTCGCCTTGTGAAAACAGGCTCGCCCTCGTCAGTGAATAGCTGATGTCAAAGAAAAAGGGCGGCCCGATGAACCGCCCCTGAATCCTTTTCCCTGATCACAAACTAGCGTCGGATCAACGAAATCGCATCGCGCGCTTCCTTGAGCTGGCTCAGCGCCAGTCCGGCCTTTTCGCGCTTCGCGTCATTATCGGCATCAGCCAGGTCTTCCTCGGCATTGCGGATTTCCCTGTCCAGATCTTCCGAGGCAAGATCCTTCAATGGAACCGCATATTCCGCCAAAAGGGTTAGGCCTGCCGGCGAGACATCGGCAAATCCGCCGCGCACGAAAATCTGCGTCAGGCCGCCATCAGCCAATTGAACATCCACCACACCCGGACGCACGCTCGACATCAGGGGTGCATGATTGGCCATGACTGTGAAATAGCCATCCGATCCAGGAACAACGACCTGCATTGCCTCACCGGAAAGGACAAGCCTTTCAGGCGACACCAGCTCGAAGTTAAAGGCCTGTGCCATGGTTCAACCCTTCCCGAACAATCAGGCTGCTTCTGCTGCCAGTCGTTGCGCCTTTTCAACTGCTTCCTCGATCGTGCCAACCATGTAGAAGGCGACTTCGGGAAGGTGGTCATACTTGCCTTCGACCAGTCCCTTGAAGCCCTTGATCGTGTCTTCGAGCGCAACAAGCTTGCCTGGCGCACCGGTAAAGACTTCGGCGAC
>JAGRLM010000348.1:3384-3838 GCA_020441795.1 Nitratireductor sp. | reverse complement strand
AGCGCTCGATCTTGCGGGCGCGGGCAACGGCGAGCTTGTCTTCTTCCGACAGCTCATCCATGCCAAGGATCGCGATGATGTCCTGGAGCGACTTGTAGCGTTGCAGGATTTCCTGAACACTGCGGGCCACTGCGTAATGCTCTTCACCCACGACCTGTGGATCGAGAATACGTGACGTAGAGTCAAGCGGGTCAACCGCTGGATAAATACCCTTTTCCGCAATCGAACGCGACAGAACGGTGGTCGCATCAAGGTGGGCGAAGGTCGAGGCCGGCGCCGGGTCGGTCAAGTCATCGGCAGGAACATAAACTGCCTGAACCGAGGTGACGGAGCCCTTTGTCGTAGTCGTGATGCGTTCCTGCATAGCGCCCATATCCGTTCCCAGCGTCGGCTGGTAACCCACGGCTGATGGAATACGGCCGAGAAGTGCCGACACTTCCGAACCCGCCTGGGT
>JAGRLM010000348.1:0-3367 GCA_020441795.1 Nitratireductor sp. | reverse complement strand
TGTCCACGAAGAACAGAACGTCCTGACCCTGATCGCGGAAATGTTCCGCAATGGTCAGACCGGTCAATGCAACGCGGGCACGCGCGCCTGGCGGTTCGTTCATCTGGCCGAACACGAGGCTGCACTTCGAACCGGCGGTTGAGCCGTTTTCATGCGGGTCCTTGTTGACGCCCGATTCGATCATTTCATGGTACAGATCGTTGCCCTCGCGGGTGCGCTCGCCAACACCGGCAAACACCGAATAGCCACCATGCGCCTTCGCGATATTGTTGATCAGTTCCTGAATGAGAACCGTCTTGCCAACACCGGCACCGCCAAACAGCCCGATCTTGCCGCCGCGGGCATAAGGTGCCAGGAGGTCAACAACCTTGATGCCTGTTACCAGGATCTGCGCCTCTGTCGACTGCTCGACAAATTCCGGCGCCTTCTGGTGGATGGCGCGACGCGCAGTGGTCTTGACCGGACCAGCTTCGTCAATCGGCTCGCCGATCACGTTGAGGATGCGACCGAGCGTTTCTTCACCAACCGGCACCGAGATCGGCTGACCAAGGTCAACAACTTCCTGACCGCGAACCAGCCCCTCGGTGGAATCCATCGCAATCGTGCGGACGGTGTTTTCACCAAGATGCTGCGCTACTTCCAGAACCAGGCGCTGACCATTGTTGATGGTTTCAAGGCCATTGAGAATCTGCGGCAGGTGATCGTCGAAATGAACATCGACAACCGCGCCAATCACCTGAGAAACCTTGCCAACGGCTCCCTTGCCCAGGGTAACCTTGGGTGTTTCGCTCTTCTTTGCGGCTGCCGTCTTTGCAGCACTTGCTGCCGGCTTCTTTGCCGCGGGTTTAGCCGCTGTCTTTGCTGCTGCTTTCGCCATCGTCGTGATACTCCAGCTTAGAGCGCTTCCGCGCCCGAAATGATCTCGATGAGTTCTTTGGTGATCTGGGCCTGGCGCTGACGGTTATAGGTCAGCGTGAGCTTGTTGATCATTTCGCCCGCATTGCGCGTGGCGTTATCCATGGCCGACATCTTCGCACCCATTTCACCAGCCACGTTCTCGAGCAATGCGCTGAAAACCTGGACCGAAATGTTGCGCGGGATCAGATCGCCAAGGATCGACCCGACATCGGGTTCATATTCATAGGCCGCGTTCGATGCCTCGCTCACTTCTCCGGCATCGGCGGGAATGAGCTGCGAAGCCGTCGGAATTTGTGAAATCACCGACTTGAAGCGCGAAAAGAACAAGGTGCAAACGTCGAACTCGCCGGCATCGAACATGCCGATGATTTTCTTTCCGATCGCATCGGCATGATGAAACTGGATTGTCTTTGCTTCGCGCAGGTCAACGCGCTCGACAATCAGTTTTGCATAATCGCGGCGAAGTGCATCATAGCCCTTCTTGCCAACGGTCATGATCTTGACGGTCTTGCCTTCGGAAATCAGCTTCCGCGCATGTTCGCGAGCCGCTCTTGCAATGGAGGAATTGAACGCACCGCAAAGACCACGCTCGGCGGTGCAAACCACCAGGAGATGGACATCCGACTTTCCTGTGCCGGTCATCAGTCTCGGCGCTTCTTCACCCGAAACCATCTGCGATGCATTGGCAAGAACCGACGCCATGCGCAAGGCATAGGGACGCGCTGACTCTGCGGCTTCCTGGGCACGGCGAAGCTTGGCCGCCGCAACCATCTGCATGGCCTTGGTGATCTTTTGCGTCGCCTTCACGGAGGCGATCCGGATTTTCAGGTCCTTGAGGCTTGCCATGGCTCTCTCTTGCCCCGTCTGCCGCCATGATGAAACGGCATTGCGGGCAACAATCGTTCGGTTTCAACAAACCGTCAGGCAACCGGACCAGCCGGAACCTGACGTTTCACGTCTTGCCTGCCGCCCTGCATTCACGAATGCAGGGCTGGCTGGCTGATCAGGCGAAATTCTTCGCGAATGCGTCGATCGCAGCGACCAGTTTTTCCTTCAAACCATCGGTCAGGGCCTGTTCGGTACGGATACCGTCAAGGATGTCCTTGTGTTCGCTGCGAAGCGAGGCGAGAAGGCCGCGTTCAAACGGACCGACCTGCGCAACGGTAAGCTTGTCCAGGTAGCCATTGACGCCGGCGAAGATCACGGCGACCTGCTCTTCCGTCTTCAACGGAGAGAACTGCGGCTGCTTGAGAAGCTCGGTCAGGCGCGCACCACGGTTCAGCAGGCGCTGCGTGGCAGCGTCCAGATCGGAACCGAACTGCGCAAAGGCAGCCATTTCACGATACTGGGCAAGCTCACCCTTGATCGATCCCGCAACCTGCTTCATCGCCTTGATCTGCGCGGACGAACCAACGCGCGAAACCGACAGGCCGACGTTAACGGCCGGGCGTACGCCCTGATAGAACAGGTTGGTTTCGAGGAAGATCTGGCCATCCGTGATCGAGATCACATTGGTCGGGATATAGGCCGAAACGTCGTTGGCCTGGGTTTCGATCACCGGCAATGCAGTGAGCGAGCCCGAACCATTGTCTTCGTTCATTTTCGCGGCTCGCTCCAGCAGGCGCGAATGGAGATAGAAGACGTCGCCCGGATAGGCTTCGCGGCCCGGAGGACGACGAAGCAGCAGTGACATCTGGCGGTAGGCAACGGCCTGCTTGGACAGATCGTCATAGCCGATCAGGGCATGCATTCCATTGTCGCGGAAATACTCGCCCATCGCGCAGGCCGAAAACGGTGCCAGGAACTGCATTGGAGCAGGATCCGAGGCCGTTGCTGCGATGATGATGGAATATTCAAGCGCGCCGCGCTCTTCCAGCACCTTGACGAACTGCGCAACAGTCGAGCGCTTCTGCCCGACAGCCACATACACGCAATACAACTTGTCCTTTTCGGGACCATTGTCGTGGATTGGCTTCTGGTTCAGGAAGGTATCCAGAATGATCGCCGTCTTGCCGGTCTGGCGGTCGCCAATGATCAGCTCGCGCTGCCCGCGACCAACCGGGATGAGCGCATCAATGGCCTTGAGGCCGGTTGACATCGGCTCATGTACCGAACGACGGGGAATGATGCCTGGCGCCTTCACGTCAACGCGACGGCGTTCCTTGGCCTTGATCGGACCCTTGCCATCAATCGGATTGCCAAGGGCATCGACAACACGGCCAAGCAGTTCCGGACCAACCGGGACGTCAACGATGGAACCGGTACGTTTGACCGTGTCCCCTTCCTTGATGTCACGGTCATCGCCGAACAGAACGACACCGACATTGTCGGTTTCGAGGTTCAGCGCCATACCGGCAATGCCGCCAGGGAATTCAACCAGCTCACCGGCCTGAACATTGTCAAGGCCGTAGACGCGGGCAATACCGTCGCCGACAGAAAGAACCTGACC
>JAGRLM010000347.1 GCA_020441795.1 Nitratireductor sp. | reverse complement strand
TGGAAAACGGCAAATGGGCCCTCGACGCCTATTCGCAGGTGAAAAGTGTTCATGTCGCCATGAACACACCCGCTTATCCGTATTGAGGGAGACGCATCGTGACCGGCGGCGTTATTGAACAATCCCTGGCTGCGGATTTTGTCGTGATCGGCTCCGGCTCTGCCGGTTCGGCAATGGCAGCCCGCCTCTCGGACGACGGCAAGCACAGCGTGATCGTCATCGAATTCGGCGGCTCGGACATGGGGCCGCTGATCCAGATGCCTGCAGCACTGTCATATCCGATGAACATGCCGCTTTATGACTGGGGCTATGAGTCGGACCCCGAACCCCATCTGGGCGGACGCAGGCTGGCCTGTCCGCGAGGCAAGGTCGTTGGCGGCTCATCCTCGATCAATGGCATGGTCTATGTTCGCGGCCATGCCCGTGACTTCGACCACTGGGCAGAATCAGGCGCAACCGGATGGTCCTATGCGGACGTATTGCCCTATTTCCAGCGGATGGAAACCTCTCACGGCGGCGAGGATGGCGTGCGCGGCAAGGACGGCCCGCTGCATGTCACGCGCGGCCGCAGGGCAAATCCCTTGTATCACGCCTTTGTGGAAGCGGGTGCGCAAGCCGGCTTCGAGGTCACGAACGACTATAACGGGCTGAAGCAGGAAGGCTTTGGCGCCATGGAACAGACCGTGTGGAAAGGCAGGCGTTGGTCAGCGGCCAACGCCTATCTCAAGCCGGCATTGCGCGCCAACAAGAACCTCACCCTGATAAGGGCGCTGGCAAACCGGATTGTCATCGAAAATGGCCGGGCCATCGCTGTAGAAATTTCCCGGGGGGATCGCACCGAGCAAATCCGGGCAAACCGGGAGATCGTCATCGCCGCGTCGTCGATCAACTCGCCGAAATTGCTCATGCTCTCGGGCATCGGCCCAGCCGAACACCTTCGCGAATGTGGCATTGATGTTGTTGCCGACAGGCCGGGCGTAGGGGAAAACCTGCAGGATCATCTCGAACTCTACATCCAGAACGAATGCCTGCAGCCGATCACGCTCTATTCGAAGCTGAACCTGCTCTCAAAGGCAATGATCGGCGCCGAATGGCTGTTCTTCAAGACCGGCGATGGCGCCACCAATCATTTCGAAAGTGCCGCATTTGTGCGTTCGGCACCTGGTGTCGAATATCCCGATATCCAGTATCACTTCCTGCCGGTGGCGATCCGTTATGACGGCAAGGCGGCTGCAAAGGCGCATGGTTTCCAGGCGCATGTCGGTCCGATGCGATCAAGATCGCGGGGCCGTGTCCGCCTGAATGCCGCCCGTCCGACGGCGCATCCCTCGATCCTGTTCAACTATATGAGCCACGAGGAAGACTGGAGCGATTTCCGCCATTGCATCAGGTTGACCCGGGAAATTTTTGGCCAGCCTGCCTTCGACCCGTATCGGGGACGAGAAATTGCGCCTGGTGATCCCGTGCAAAGCGACGAGGAACTCGACGACTTCATCCGCGCCCATGTTGAAAGCGCCTATCATCCCTGTGGAACCTGCAAGATGGGCAGCAGCAAGGATCCGATGGCCGTTGTCGATCCCGAGTTGCGTGTGATCGGCGTCGACAATCTCAGGGTCGCTGACAGCTCGATCTTCCCGCGCATCACCAACGGCAATCTCAACGCGCCATCCATCATGGTCGGCGAAAAGGCGTCAGACCTGCTGCTCGGTCGGCATCCGCTTGCGCCGTCCAATCTTGAGCCGTGGATCAATCCACGCTGGCGCGAAAGCGCAAGGTGACCGGCCAGCGGGCAATCCGGCCAAGTCCGAAGACGAACGCAGAAGCCTGAACCGCTATTTGTGTCAGTTCAGTACCTGCGGCTGTCCGATGGAGAGCTGACCACCAACCGGGTCCATTGTTATCGGCCTTTCAAAAAGCATGCGCCGTTCGGTCAGGCTGGAAAGGAAAACAGGATAGCGCTCGGCCATGCGTTCGCGCTGTCCAACCACATCCGCACTCAAGAGACCGATATGCTGCTTCAGTGTCGGATAGGGCCGTGGCTCGCACAAGGGAGTTGAACGGAAAACCCGCCGATAGAAGGCGGAATGCTCACGCCTTACCGTTGCCAGGCATAAATCGGCGTCAAAATACTCGGACGCCATGCAAGGCACGCGCAAGGTGATATAGGGAAGTTCCGGATAGTCCCTGACTGCGGCCTCATCCGCAACAAAGCGGGTTGGATCGATCAGCACCATACCGCGGTCCACCATGGGCCCGACGATATCAGGGAATACGTCAAGGGCTGGTCCCTTGCGATATTCCTTGCTGATCACGTGAATCCGGATGGAACTGATAAGCCGTTCCTGTTCGTAGATCGCGAAGATCCAGCAATTGTCCATCTTGTCGTAGTCGTCGAAGAACAATCCCGAAGAATTCGCATCAATCGAACCCTCGCGCATATACGCATCATATCTCAATCGATACACTGCGGACCGCTGCTCTTCCGTATTGGCTACCTTGTAGTCGACTTGCTGGAGATAGTCCCCGATACGCTCGGCGAAGCTGCGCTCGCCCTTTTCCTTGTCAATACCCATAATTGCCCCACGTAGGCCGCCCCAAACTACTGGCCTGCATGGATAGGTTAATGCTTTGTTAACCGGATATAAAGAGCGTCAACACCACAATTAATTCAAATGACGAAAAAAAGAGATTATTGGTTAATTCGCTGAATACGCGCCACGATGTCAGCGGGTAGCGGCAATTTTCGGGCGCTCTGCTTTCGTCCACTGGGCCTGCAACTGCTCGAAGACGGCAGTGCCCGGAACAGCCTTGCCGAACAGGTAACCTTGTACCTGATCCAAAACTACCTTGCCGCAGAGAATATCCAGTTGCTCCTGCGATTCGACACCCTCGATTGTAATGGAGAGCCCCAGCTCGCGGGCAAGATGGGTAACTCCTGAAAGCAACACGATCGACTTGTCGTCAATCTCGATGTCCTCGATGAAGCTGCGGTCAATCTTCACCTTGTTCAGGGGCAGGGTATGAAGGTAGCTCAAGCTCGAGAATCCGGTTCCGAAGTCATCCAGCGATATCTTCACCCCTGTTTCCAACAGCCTGTTCAGCGTTGCCTTTGTCTCGTTGATGTTTTCGAGCATGGCCGATTCAGTGACTTCCACTTCCAGCCGCTTGGGTGACAATCCGCTCTTGGCAAGTGCGGAACTGACCACCGCGCAGACATCGGACTGCTGGAACTG
>JAGRLM010000346.1 GCA_020441795.1 Nitratireductor sp. | reverse complement strand
GGCAAGGACGTGTTCGTCCATGTCAGCGCGCTTGACCGTGCCGGCCTTGGCGGCCTGTCGGAAGGCCAGAAGGTTACTTTCGACACCGAAGCAGACCGCATGGGCCGTAGCTCGGCGACCAATCTCGCACTCGTGTGAGCCATACGGCCAGCCGCAAGGCTGGCCACAAGACCCGGCGACCCAACGTCGCCGGGCTTTTGCAAGACTTTCCTCCAATGACCAAAGGAAGTGGACGATGTCGATCCACCGTTTCGCCCTCGGCCAGAAGGTGCGGTTTGTAACCGGCACCGGAATGCGGCCTGGTAGTGGCGATGTTTACAAGATTACCGGCACCTTGCCGCCGCGGGACAATCTTCCCCAATACCGAATTCGCAATGAGGAAGAGCGCCACGAGCGCGTGACCACCGAAGACCGCCTCGAAGGGCTGGCACTGACTGGTGGCAATGCTGCAGACGAGCATGCCGGGTTTTTCAGAACCCGCGACGCCTAAACCGTCTGCCCCCATATTCTTCACAAATTACCAGGAGACATGACAATGTCCAAAGGCCAACAACGCAGCAACAAGGAAGCCCGCAAGCCGAAGCAGGACAAGAAACCTGCAGCGAGCGAAGCGAGTTTCGCGTTGCAGATGAAAAATGCAGGCGCTCCTGCCGGCGGCGGTGCAACGGGCGGCAAGGGCAAGAAATAATCAGCCAGGCGCTTTCGCCGTTTTATTTCGGCGTCTTTGCCTTGCGGGTTGTCTTTGCCGGTTTTGCTGTGGTCGCCTTGTCCTTGGCAAGCTTGGCCTTGAGAACCTTTTCGATCACCTTCTTTGCTGCAACCGGTTTGACTTTTTCTGCCGCCAGCGCGGCGCGCGCCGCAATTGCCGCCTTGCCCCTGCCTTTGGTGGAAGGGGGAGGAGGCGACAGAATGTCCCTTTCAGCCTGCAATCTTTCCTTTTCCAGGCGAAGCGCGCGTAATTTTGCAGTTTTATCAAGAAGGGCCTTGGTTTCGGCATGATATTCTGCCATGGCTTCGGCCTTGTCTTCGGCAGTGCGCCTCGCCTTTTCCAGGCGCTCTTCTGATCTTAAGGCAGCATCGCCCGTTTCGTCGGTCATGGCTGCTTCCTTTGGTGGCCATTGCGTGAACTTCCACGCTATCAGACCGGGCCGCTTCAGGGAACTCGAATCGCTCCCGCCGCCAATCCTGCGGAAAACAGACCTGCCGGTTCTGAAAGGAACCGACCAACCCAAGACTGGAAAGCCATTGCTTATTCTCGTTCGCGACAACAATATCGATCAGGCGCTGCGCGTGCTGAAAAAGCGGATGCAGCGCGAAGGTATCTTTCGCGAAATGAAGGCCCGCCGCCATTTTGAAAAGCCGTCCGAAAAGCGCGTGCGCGAAAAGGCGGAAGCCATTCGCCGCGCCCGCAAGGCAGCCAAGAAGACGGCCCAGCGCGAAGGCCTGTTGCCAATGCCAAAGAAGAAGGTGTTCGCCGCCAAGCCCGGCGCACCATCGCGGGCGTAAGCCTCGCCATCAATTCACCAATGACAATTGACGAAGGGGCTGCTTGTGGCCCCTTTTTTGTTTGCGGAGTTGGCGTTCAGTCTTGCGATGTCGGGCTCAATTGCCTTCACACCCCTTCGACAAAACTGTCGAGCACGCGCTTCTGGCCTGCCTTGTCGAAATCGATGGTCAGCTTGTTGCCGTCGATCACCGCGATCTGGCCATAGCCGAATTTGAGGTGGAAGACCCGATCACCGATATTGAAGTTCGACGACGGGTTGTTGATTGATGAGGCAACGAGTTCGCCCTCGATCGTATGTGACCGTGTGGTGGGACCTGAGCGTGTTCCCCAATTGGAGCGCGCTGCGTCCGGGTTCTTGTTCTGGGCGCGTTGCCAACCTGGCGTTGAATAGGCGTTCTTGAACGGGTCGGTTGTGTCGAAGCGCGAGGCACCATAGGCCCCGCCAACCGATTTGGCGCCATAGCCACCATAACTTGAGCCGGTCTCGGCGATCTCCACATGCGATTGGGATGGCGGCGTGTTCGGGGCTTCGAGTTCGTCGACAAAGCGCGATGGCATGGTCGACTGCCACAGGCCGTGTATGCGTCGGTTCGAGACAAACGCAATCGTGCAGTTGCGGCGTGCGCGGGTAATGCCGACATAGGCGAGGCGTCGCTCTTCCTCCAGTCCCGAGCGGCCACCCTCGTCAAGCGCACGCTGGTGCGGAAACAGTCCTTCCTCCCAGCCCGGCAGAAATACAGTGTCGAATTCCAACCCCTTGGCCGAGTGCAATGTCATCAGTGATACTGCATCAAGATCGGCATTGTTGTCGGTATCCATGACCAGGCTGACATGCTCCAGAAAACCGCGCAGGTTTTCGAACTGCTCCATCGAGCGGACCAGTTCCTTGAGGTTTTCCAGTCTGCCGGGGGCCTCGGCAGATCGGTCGTTCTGCCACATTTCCGTGTAGCCGGATTCGTCCAGGATCTGCTCTGCGAGCTCGTTTTGCGGCATCGCGTCAATGAGGTCAGCCCATCGCGCAATGTCCGCAGTCAGGTGCTTGAGCGTGGCGCGAAGCTTGGGCTTCAACTCCTCGGTTTCGGTCAGTTCCTTTGCTGCCTGCAGCAAGGGAATGCGATTGGCGCGAGCCGTGTCATGGATGAAGCGCAGTGTCGCGTCACCAATGCCACGCTTTGGCGTATTGATGATACGCTCGAAAGCAAGGTCATCAGCGGGCTGGCAGACAATGCGGAAATAGGCCATGGCGTCGCGGATTTCGAGACGCTCATAGAAACGCGGGCCGCCAACAACGCGGTAATTCAGCCCCAATGTTACAAAACGGTCTTCGAATTCGCGCATCTGGAAAGAGGCGCGCACAAGGATCGCCATGTCGTTCAGTGCATGGCCCTG
>JAGRLM010000345.1 GCA_020441795.1 Nitratireductor sp. | reverse complement strand
TCCCGATAGGCCTTCAGCGCTCCGGAAGTATCACCCTGCGCAACCAGCACATCGCCGATCTTGTTGTGGCTCACCGAAAGATCGCGCTGCCATTCGCTGTTCGACGCATCACTGGCAGCCAGTCTTTCACGAATTGCCAGGCTGTCCCGATAGGCCTTCAGCGCTCCGGAAGTATCACCCTGCGCAACCAGCACATCGCCGATCTTGTTGTGGCTCACCGAAAGATCGCGCTGCCATTCGCTGTTCGACGCATCACTGGCAGCCAGTCTTTCACGAATTGCCAGGCTGTCCCGATAGGCCTTCAGCGCTCCGGAAGTATCACCCTGCGCAACCAGCACATCGCCGATCTTGTTGTGGCTCACCGAAAGATCGCGCTGCCATTCACTGTTCGATGCATCGCTGATTGCCAGTCTTTCGGCAATTACAAGGCCTTTCTTGTATGCTTCAAGCGCCCCTGCGAGATTGCCCTTCGCACGCAGTACATCGCCGATCCTGTTCTGGCTTACGGAAACGGAACGCTGGTCACCGGAACACTCCGCAGTTTCCAGGGCGCGCTCAAACGCAGCCAGCGCATCACCAAGTCTGCCTTGATGCACATGAATGTCACCCGCCATTACAGGGATGGAATAATCATCATTCGCCAGTGGGGCCGCCTTTTCGAGTGCTGCAACAGCCCTGTCCCACTGATAGGCCTTGCTTGCAATATCCGCGATCTCCAAAAGCAATCGCACTTCGGAATGGGCTGCCGATTGCCGCAGTGATTCCTGGTTTTCCACTTCACCTTGCAGGACGTTCAGCGCACCTTCAACATCGAGTTCGGCCAGTTTCGCCCGCGCAGCGTTGATCGCTTCGGCAACTGCCAACGGATCATTCATCGGCTGTGCCTTGTCGCGCGACTTGGCAAGTAATGTGTCAACAGCGGCACGAATGGCGGGTTCAAACTGTTCCGCAGGAACTTCCCGCTCAACAGCTTCAAACAACGGCTTGAGTTGCAGAGGGTCGATTCCTTTTGATTCGCTGAGCTCGGCCAGATGGCGGTCTCTGGCCGCTGCCTTCACGAAAACAGAAATCACCGTTCCGGGGATCAGGAATGCCTCATGCACACCACCCAACTCGGAAAGACGCAAAATCCCCGCCAATTGCACCCCACCATCAATGAAGGCAGGAGAACCGCTTGAACCCTTTTCCGTCCAATAGCCATTTGCCGCATCACCGGTAATCTGTCGCAAACCGCTGGCATTGGTCGTATCCGAAAACAGGCCGGGAACCGTTACATCCTCTTTGCGGGTCGGAATATAGGCATGGATTTTGCCCTTGCCGATCTCAAGACGCTCTGCGGGACAAATCGCGGCAGGATGGACATGTTCGGGAAGTTCCTGGACTTCCAATATCACGAGGTCAAGCTTGCCGGTTGGTTCTTCGCAATGATTGCAAATCCTGGCTGGCAATTCATGCACTACACCGGACCCGTCCGCTCGCGGAAACCTGACTATGACGCCATCGAGTTCATTGCCCATGGCATCGCGCCAGACATGTCTGCATGTTGCGATAAAGGGACCGTTTACCACCGCACCGCAGCCAATATGCGCTTTGTTTCCATCATTTTTGAGAATATAAACAAGGGAGGTCTCTATCATCTTGGAAAGGTCTCGAAATGTCTGCGAATATTGAAATTCAATTTGATGACGGATCAAAACTTTACTTCGGCGGCAGCAATGCCGCAAGCGGATTGCACGAGGTCAGCGCGATCGACAACGCGACCAAGGCAAGCAATGAAAAACTGGAAAAAGCTCTCGGATCACTGGCCGGTTTGGTCAATTCGATGGAAGCGTCCATCGCGAGAATCACCCATAAGCCGAAGAAAATCGAACTCGAATTCGGTGCTTCGCTGACGACTGAATGTGACTTGTGGATAGTGTCCGGCGAAGGCACCGCCGAACTGAAGGTCACCCTTACCTGGGAGTAACACTACCCTTTCATCACCGCATCAATTTCAGCTTTCGCGGTTTCGGGGTCGGCAAGGTCGGCAATGGCGGCCTTTTCCCCGGTTGTCAGTTCCATGACGAGCGTGCCACCGCCAAACAGATGGCCAGACAATCCGCGCTTGACCGACACCCTGTCGATCAATGCCAGCGGCATGTCGATGGGCAGGTCGCGCGGCCACCCCGGATGATAGCGCACCGCGTCATTTAGAACCTGCACCCGGATCGTCTGGAACCGCAGGAAGGCATGTGCCGCGAGCAATGGCACGCCGATTGCCATCACGATCAGGAACAGCCGCGCCAGCGCACCGCCGCCACGCTCCTCCAGCACCAGCCATGTCCATGCCATCGAATAGAGCACAGCAATGGCAATCGTCGGCAGGAACAACTGCCAGCGCGGCCGGAAGATGGTTCCGGGCAAGGCATGGTCCGCTTCGAAGACATCCGTGTCTTCCACCTTGAGCGCATGCGGGACGCCAGGCCGGGCAAACTTGGCGTCCGCCTCGGCGTCGTCAGTCGTTTCCATTGTCAAGGCATTTGCACCCGGCATCGGCATTCGTCCCGTTTGTGCCCCAGTTTGTGCCCCAGTTCGTGACCAAGTTCGTGACCAAGTTCGTGACCAAGTTCGTGACCAAGTTTACGCGTTGGTCTGCGCCCGGTTCGGCGCCGCAAGCTGCGCCGGAAAACCCGGCACGAAACCCGCCATCGCGACTCGGGTTATATGGTGTCAGTCTAGCATTTCACAAACCCGGCGTAATCCATTGATCGGCAGGTGCTGGAATTTGTCGCGGTCACGAACCATATCCTGGTTGTAGTCGAAAGAAGGAAACGCCGTGATGATCACTCCGTCCATCCGCACCGCCCTGGTCATTTCCGCCCTGTCAGCCTGCCTTGCCGGTTCGCCCGCATGGGCACAAATCCATGACACGCAAGGTGGCAGGATCAAGGTGGAGACCGTCGCCTCCGGACTGAACCACCCCTGGGGCATGGCGATGTTGCCGGACGGTTCGATGTTGGTGACCGAACGCGATGGCCGCCTGATCCATATCCGCGGTGAAGACGCAAAGGCGGTTTCGGGCGTTCCCGAGGTCGCTGCGCGCGGACAGGGCGGATTGCTGGACGTCGTGGTTGACGAGGATTTCGCCACGTCACGTCGCCTCTGGTTCACGTGGTCAGAGCGTGGCCAGGGCGGTTTTTCCACTGCACTGTCGACCGCCACACTTTCCGCGGATGATCGCGCGCTTGAGAATGTGGAAAAGATCTTCGCCATGGCGAAGAAGACGACCACCGGCCATCATTTCGGTTCGCGCATTGTATTGGCCCCCGATGGCAAATTGTACATGACCATGGGCGAGCGCGGCGA
Organism: Nitratireductor sp.; assembly: GCA_020441795.1. Taxonomy (GTDB): domain Bacteria; phylum Pseudomonadota; class Alphaproteobacteria; order Rhizobiales; family Rhizobiaceae; genus BOKV01. Next base: position 648 of record JAGRLM010000345.1, on the reverse strand, counting down.
TGCAAACCGCGCACAGGATTATTTCGACCACGCAGGTTCCGTGGTGCGTCTCAATCGCGACGGCTCGGTTCCTGCTGACAACCCTTTTGCCGATGGCAAGTCCGGCCTGCCGGAGATCTGGTCCAAGGGGCATCGCAATCCGCAAGGGGCGGCATGGAACAGTGCCGAAAGCCGGCTCTGGACCGTGGAACATGGTGCTGCCGGTGGTGATGAGATCAATCGCCCCGAACCTGGCCTCAATTATGGCTGGCCGGTCATCTCCTATGGGGTAAATTACAACGGCACCCCGATCGGCAAGGGAACCTCGGCACCGGGATATGAGCAGCCCGTCTATTATTGGGATCCCTCGATTGCGCCCTCCGGAATGGCCTTTTACAATGGGGAAATGTTCCCGCAATGGCAAGGCAACCTGTTTGTCGGCGCGCTCAAATACCAGATGCTGGTTCGCATGGAAGTGGAAAACGGCAAGGTGATTTCCGAAGAACGATTGCTTGAGGGCGAATATGGCCGCATACGCGATGTCAGGGCCTTTGGCGATGGGGCAATCTGGCTCCTGACAGACGAGGACGACGGAAAATTGTTGCGGATCACACCAGCCGGAAACCAGTGAGAATGCGCCGATACATGACCACCCTGCTCGTATTCCTG
>JAGRLM010000344.1 GCA_020441795.1 Nitratireductor sp. | reverse complement strand
CTGGCGCTGCATGGCTGGCTCGACAATGCGTCGAGCTTTGCCAAACTGGCGCAATTCCTGCCGGGACGGCGCCTGGTGGCGCTGGACATGCCAGGCCATGGGCTGAGTGACCACCGATCGGCGGATGCCGGCTACCAGATATGGGACGACCTGCCGCAACTTGTGGGCATCATTGACCAGCTTGGCTGGGAGGAATGCGTGCTCATGGGCCATTCGCGCGGGGCGATGATCGCGAGCCTCATGGCCTCCGTCATTCCTGAAAGGGTGAGCGCGCTGATAACCCTGGACGGGATGCTGCCTTATCCGGCTGATGATGGCATGATGGTTGAACAGCTTCGCAATTATCTCAACGACCGCAGGAAGCAGGCGCAGAAATCGACACGGCTGTTTGCCTCACATGCGGATTTTGTCGAGCGACGCGGGCGCTCCGGCGAGCCGCGCGTCGTTGCCGAGCAACTGGCGGAGCGCAATCTTCGCAAGACTGACAATGCTTATGAATGGCGCGGCGATCCGCGTCTTTCAGGTGCGTCGGCAATGAAGCTCAATCTCCGGCAATGCGAGGCAATGCTCAAGGCGCTCTCCATGCCCGTGCTGAACATATGGGCGACACCAAGCGAGCGGTTGAAAAAGCTGATGGAGGCTGCCCGCGCCCTGGCGCAGCAGCATGTCCTTGACCTCACCAGTGTGGAAGTGGCGGGCCATCACCACTGGCACATGGAAGAGCCAACCGCGCGCAAGATCGCCAAGGTGATCGAGGGGTTTTTGGAGTCTCGCCGCCATTGAAGCTCATACAGGCTTGACGCAGTACCGTACCGTACGGTACAGCGTCCGGCATGAACGCAATTGTGCAGCCAGAGTCCGACTTGTCGCAGCGCCAGCGCGAGGTGCTGGCGGTGGTGCTTGACCTGATGGTCGAGGAGGGCGACGCCTTCTCGATGGCGAAGGTCTGTCGCCGCGCCAGTTGCTCCAAGGAAACCCTCTATAACTGGTTTGGCGACCGTGACGGCTTGTTGACCGCGACAGTGCAGTGGCAGGCCGCCAAGGTGCGGATGCCGGGCCTGCGATCAGGGCAGGTGAGTCCCGCCGATTTTCGCGACAGCCTGATTGCCTTTGCCGTGAACTGGCTGACCGTGATCACGGGGGATGTTTCCGCCGCGCTCAACCGGCTGGCGATTTCGCATGCGGGGTCAGGGAAGAGCCGGCTTGGCGAGATCGTGCTGAAAAACGGGCCGCTCGCCATGACTGGCCGGTTGCGGCCGATCTTCGAGATTGGCGCAGCTTCGGGACTGGTCAGCTTCGATTCGATGGATGCGGCACTGAAGACGTTTTTCGGCCTGGTGGTCGGCGACTGGCAAATCCGCAAATTGCTGGGCGAGACGACGCGGCCTTCGCCAAGCGGCATTGAAACCACCGCCGAGCGGGCGGTGACACAGTTCCTGGTGCTTTATGGCACCGCGCAAATTCCTGCCCCGATGGAAGCAGGCAATACCAGAACCAAACCAACACACGGCAAATGACAGGAGTACATCATGCGTGTTTATTATGATCGCGACGCCGATCTCAACCTCATCAAGGGCAAGAAAGTCTGCATCATCGGCTATGGCTCGCAGGGCCGCGCGCATGCGCTGAACCTGAAGGATTCGGGCGCTGAGAATGTAGCCGTTGCGCTGCGTCCGGGTTCGGCCACGGCCAAGAAGGCCGAGGCCGACG
>JAGRLM010000343.1:2725-3234 GCA_020441795.1 Nitratireductor sp. | reverse complement strand
CGCAAGCGGCGTGGCCCGGCCAGCACCAGCCGGCCGCGCATCTATGCCTTTTCCCTGGCGATCTACTGCACAACCTGGACTTTCTTTGGCTCGGTTGGCATGGCTGCCGCCAACGGATTGTCGTTCCTGGCAATCTATGTCGGCCCGATCCTGCTGATCACTTTCGGCAACGGCCTTGTCAAGCGCATAGTCAGGCTTTCCAAGGAGCAGCGCATTACATCGGTCGCCGACTTTCTTGGCGCCAGATACGGAAAGAGCATCAAGGTTGCCGGTGTTGCAGCCGTCATCGCAGTGATCGGCACCGTCCCTTATATCGCCTTGCAGCTGAAGGCGGTTTCGGTGTCTGTTTCCAAGCTCATCAATCATTTCAACCTCGAGGCCAATCAGGACATGGTGGCTCTTGGTGAAATTTCGGTGCTGATTTCGGTGACCCTGGCGGTCTTCACCATCCTGTTCGGCACGCGCCACGCCGATGCGACCGAACACCAGGATGGCCTGATATTGGCGGT
>JAGRLM010000343.1:0-2672 GCA_020441795.1 Nitratireductor sp. | reverse complement strand
TGGTTCATGTTCGACGGAATTGGCGATCTTGCACGTCAGGCCATCAACAATGAGCGTGTTGTTGCTGTCGCCAACAAGGGCTTTGATGCAGGTGGGTTTGCCATCCTGGCATTGCTGAGCCTGCTCGTCTTCGTGCTGTTGCCACGGCAATTCCACGTGACTGTGGTGGAGAACCGCTCGGAAGAGGAACTGCGCCAGGCGCGCTGGCTGTTTCCAGCCTATCTTATCGGGATCAACCTCTTCGTCCTGCCTATCGCAGTCGCCGGGCACATCCATTTCAATGGCAGCATAAATGCCGATGACTTCGTTCTGCTCCTGCCATTGTCCAGCGGCAATGAGCTGATTGCCATGATCGCGTTCATTGGCGGGCTGTCAGCCGGGGCGGCCATGGTTGTTGTTGCCTGCGTCGCGCTGGCCATCATGATTTCCAACGACCTCGTACTGCCGCTGATCCTGCGTCGCCAGGAGGGCCGCGCCCAGCCAGGCGGCTACAACATGGAGCAGCTCATTTTGCGCATTCGGCGCACAGCGATCATGGTGCTGCTGTTTCTTGCCTATGTTTATTACAGGGCGGCTGACAATTCGCAGGCGCTGGCATCCATCGGAATTGTTTCCTTTGCTGCCATCACGCAGATGGCCCCGGCATTTTTCGGCGGTCTGTTCTGGGAGCGTGGAAATGCGCGTGGCGCGATTGCGGGGATGACAGCCGGGATTGCTGTCTGGAGCTATACGCTATTGCTGCCGACCCTGCTTGATCCAGACCACTGGCTGATCGTGAATGGCCCGTTGGGCAACGGCCTCCTGCGCCCGGAGGCCATTCTGGGTTCGTCGCTGACACCACTTGCCAATGGCGTGTTGTGGAGTCTCTCGCTCAACACACTTTTTTATATCATCGGCTCGCTGACGCGCAACGCATCGGCCAGCGAGCGGATACAGGCCGGCATCTTCGTTTCCCTCAATTCGGAGCAATCGGCAAGCAGGCGTCAGGCAATGAGCCGACTTACTGTCGGCGAACTGATCGCCACGGTGTCACGCTATCTTGGTACCAAGCGGACAGAACGGGCTTTCGAAAGCTACTGGACCGGTTTGGGCAAACAGGCGAATCGTGGTGTGGCGGTCGATCCCGACATGTTGGAATTCTCCGAGCAATTGCTGGCCAGCGCGATTGGAGCTTCATCGTCACGGCTCGTCCATACGCTGTTGCTGAAACGCTTCGAGGACACGACCCCTGCCAATCTCGAACTGCTCGACCAGGCATCCGAAGCGCTGCAATACAACCGCGACGTCCTGCAATCGGCACTGGACCGGATGGACCAGGGCATCTCCGTATTTGATGCCGATTATCGCCTTGCATTCTGGAACAGGCAGTTTCGCAAATTGCTGGGATTGCCAGCAAGCATGGGACAGGCCGGGATTTCGATCGATGTCATCGTGAAGGAATTGTTCAAGGTGCACGACCTTGCGAGCCAGGGCGTGTCGGCCGATGATCTTTCAGCCAAGATCGTTTCCGAGGAAGATGTCTGGTTGCTGGCTCTTTCCGGCTCGGAGCGGATCCTCGAAATCCGCACCAGCCCCATGCCGGGAGGCGGACTTGTCGTTACCTGGCACGACATCACCGAGCGCATCCTGGTGGCCGAGGCACTCCGCGAAGCCAATGAAACCCTTGAACGCCGTGTGGAGGAGCGCACCAGCGAGCTCGTGAGGGCAAACCAGAAACTGGAACGCGCAACGCGGCTTGCCGATGAGGCGAATGAGTCAAAAACACGTTTCCTAGCAGCCGCCGGCCATGACATCCTGCAGCCGCTCAATGCCGCACGGCTTTATGCCTCCGCCCTGCACGAGCGGCTTGGCGATCACAAGGATGGCCAATTGGTGCAGAATGTCGGCAAGGCGCTGGAATCGGTCGAGGACATTCTGGGTGCGGTTCTGGCGATCTCACGGCTCGACACCGGGCGCCAGGAGACCCGGATTCAGGCCTTCCCCATTGCGCGCATCCTGGAGCAGATGCGCATCGAGTTCAATCCGGTCGCGCAGGAGCGCGGGCTTGACCTGCGGATCATCAATTCCTCGCTATGGCTGAAGTCCGATCCCGCATTGTTGCGCAGATTGCTGCAGAACCTCATTTCCAATGCGATCAAATATACTCCATCCGGCAAGGTTCTGGTTGGCTGCCGAAGGCGGGGCGGAAATATCAGCATTGAAGTTGCCGATACCGGTATCGGCATGGCGCAGGAAGACCTTGCCAGCATTTTCACCGAGTTTCGCAGACTTGATGCGGGCGTGAAACAAGCGCCGGGCCTCGGCCTTGGCCTGTCGATTGTCCAGCGCATTTCGGGCGTGCTGGGGCACCCGGTGACTGTCGAATCACGACAGGGCAAGGGAACCAGCTTCCGGTTTCTGGTGGAGCGGGCCGAGGCAGAGATATCAAAGGTCGAACCCAAACCCGCAGAGGTCCCGCTGCAAAACTCGGCGCGGCTCGAAGATGTGTTTGCGCTGTGCATCGACAATGACCCGTCAATCCTTGAAGGAATGGCCACCTTGCTGAGCCAATGGGGCTGTGAGGTCCGGACAGCTCCGGATCGTGAAGCGTCGCTCAATGCCATCAGGGAAATCGGCCGTGCTCCCGACATTGTCTTTGCCGATTACCATCTCGACAATGAAACCGGCATTGA
>JAGRLM010000342.1 GCA_020441795.1 Nitratireductor sp. | reverse complement strand
GGGATGCTGCAGCCAGAGTTAAAAGCAAGAGGCACAACGTGAGCACGACATTCGACAAGGTCGCCGACATCATCGCCGAAACAAGCGAAATACCGCGCGAGGAAATCACCCCCGAGAGCCATACAATTGATGATCTCGGCATCGACAGCCTCGACTTCCTCGACATCGTATTCGCGGTCGACAAGGAATTCGGCATCAAGATCCCGCTCGAAACCTGGACCCAGGAAGTCAATGACGGCAAGGCCTCGACCGAGGAATATTTCGTCATGAAAAACCTTTGCGCCAAGATTGACGCGCTGGTTGCTGCCAAGGCCTGATCACTGGCCTGGCGCCAAGGCGCTGTAGCAACGCGAGAGAACCGGGCCCCGCAAGCGGGGCCTCGTCATTTTGAAGAACCGGCAGGTATTTCATGCAACTTGAATATTTCCAGATGATCGACCGCATCGTCTCCGTCGACATGGAGGCGAAAGTGCTTGAAGCAACGTCAACGGTGCCGGACAAGAGCACCGTCTTCGAAGGCCATTTTCCCGGTCATCCGCTGGTTCCCGGCGTATTGCTGATAGAGACGATGGCGCAGGCATCCGGCATTATGATCATGCACACCATCGACTTTGCCAAGATTCCGCTGCTGGCCGGGGTCAAGGAAGGCAAGCTCCGTGATTTTGTCGGCCCCGGTGCCGAACTGCAAATTCGCGCGCAGATCGAGCATGAAGGCTCGGGCTACGCCGTGACAAAGGCTGAAATCCGCTCCGGCAACAAGCGGATTGCCAATGCGCAACTGACCTATACCATTCTCCCCTTCCCGTCGCCTGACCTGCAGGGATTGATAAAGGGCCAGGTTGCTGACATGAAGAAACCTCGGGACTGAACAGGTTCTCAAGACAGGCAATGCTGTTTTTTGCTGTCAGTCACGCCCGGATTGGGTAAAAGGGTTTCAACCACCCTGCGGCTTGCCTGCCGGGCCAGCTGAAAATCAAACGGAATAGACGAAAAACCGATGAACAATCGCGAAGTCTGGATTACGGGTATCGGTCTGGTATCCTGTTTCGGTGAAGGTGCCGGACATCACTGGGAAACCCTTGGCGGCAAGACTGCCCCCGCTCCTGTCATCGACAGCGAACGCTTCAAACCATACAGCGTGCATCCCCTGCCGGAGATGGACTGGTCGAAGCAGATTCCGCGTCGCGGTGACCAGCGCCAGATGGAAAACTGGCAGCGCCTTGGCACATACACCGCCGGTCTGGCGCTTGAGGACGCAGGCATCAAGGACAATGAGGAAATCGTTGGGGCGATGGATCTGGTCGTTGCCGCCGGTGGTGGCGAGCGCGACATTGCCGTCGATGATTCGATCATGGCCGATGCTGTCCACCGCAACGACCGTGAAAAACTGCTGAACGAAAGACTGCCTTTCGATTTGCGGCCGACCCTCTTCCTGGCGCAATTGTCTAACCTGCTGGCAGGCAATATCTCGATTGTTCACAAGGTCACCGGCTCGTCCCGCACCTATATGGGCGAAGAAACAGCAGGCATCACCGCGATCCAGAATGCGGTTTCGCGCATCCAGGCAGGTCAGAGCACCCATTTGCTGGTGGGCGGCGCGTTCAACGCCGAGCGCATTGACCTGTTTCTCACGATGGAACTCGGCCATTTTGTCTATCGCGGCGAGCCCGCAGGCATCCATGCACGCCAGGCCAATGGCGGCGGCATGATTTCGGGAAGTGCTGGCGCGTTCCTCGTTTTGGAAGACGCGGAATTTGCCCGCAAGCGCGGGGCAACGCCCTATGCAAGACTGTCCTCGATTGTGTCTGACCTCGGATCGCGTGAGCCACAGGCAGCCTCGGCACGCCTCGACACCCTGCTCAACAGCCTGGAAATCCCGTCGGGAACGGCGGTTGTTTCCGGTGCAAGCGGGCACGGCCCTGCGACCGAGCTTGAATTTGCTGCAATCGAGCGCAAATTCGGCAAGGATGTTGCGACCCGCGCCTTTACCACGATGATCGGCAATCCGATCGAGGCCAATTTCCCGGCAGGCATAGCACTGGCCGCAATGGCTATCCGCAATGGCGGCTTTTTCGCGCCCTTCGAAGCGGCCGAAAAGCCGCTTGATGGTGCCCCTTCCTCGGTGCTTGTCAGCACGATCGGGCACAATCTGGGTGAAGGCTTCGGCCTTGTTGAAAAGGTCTGACCGGCAAATCCGGCGCGCAACTGACTGGAGAATGGATTATGTCTGGCAAATATCTTGATCATCTGGGACGCCCCATTGTCGTCGTCACCGGCATGGGCGCACTGACTTCGCTTGGCCAGGGCAAGAAGGACAACTGGGCAGCGCTGACGGCCGGAAAATCCGGCATTCATCGGATCAACCGTTTTCCGACCGATGGGCTCAACACGACCATTGCCGGTACTGTTGATTTCATGAACCCGGAGGAAGTGTCCGCCCCCGGTATTTCCTATGCCATGGCGGATTCGACCGCAGAAGAAGCGCTGGCAGAAGCGGGCTTTGGCAAGGGCGGCTTTCCAGGCCCGTTATACTTCGCTGCTCCACCGGTGGAACTGGAATGGCAGCATCGCTTCGAACTGATGGGGGAAAAGCCCGGCAGCAATCCCGGCTATGGCCAATTGCTGGAAGCAGCGCAGGCAAGCCGCCACGAGCGCATGCACAGCCTTGTTCAGCTCGGCACCATTGCCTTCCGGCTTGCCGAGAAATACGGCACCAAGGGCCTGCCGATTTCACTCTCCACCGCTTGTGCCTCGGGCGCAACCGCAATCCAGCAGGGCGTTGAAGCCATTCGCCGCGGCGACACTGGGGCTGCACTTTGTGTTGCATCCGATGGTTCGGTAACGGCCGAAGGTCTTATCCGCTTCTCGCTGTTGTCGGCATTGACTACACAGAACGAAAAGCCCGAACGCGCTTCGAAGCCTTTCTCGAAAGACCGTGACGGCTTTGTCATGTCGGAAGGCTCGGCGGCACTGGTTCTGGAATCGCTGGAACATGCGGTTGCCAGGGGCGCCACCATTCTGGGTGTGCTCAAGGGTGTTGGCGAAAAGGCCGACTCCTTCCACCGGACCCGCTCCAGCCCGGACGGAAAGCCCGTTATCACGGCCATCAAGCTGGGTCTGGAAGATGCTGGCGTCAGCATTGACGACATCGACTATATCAATGCGCATGGCACCTCGACGCCTGAAAACGACCGCATGGAATACAATTCCCTGCGAGCCGTGTTTGGCGAGCGCGTGCACTCGATCCCGATTTCCTCCAACAAGTCGATGATCGGTCACACCCTGACGGCAGGCGGCGCGGTTGAGGCTGTGTTTTCCTTCCTGACGATGCGCGAAGGTGTCATCCCGCCAACCATCAACTATGACAATCCGGATCCCGATATTCCGCTGGACGTGGTGCCGAACGTGAAACGGGAGGCCACCGTCAAGACCATCCTGTCGAACTCTTTCGGCTTTGGCGGCCAGAATGCCTGCCTTGTTCTTGGCGGCGACGTTTGACGACCATACGGAATTTCATTCACCAGTTTTGACGGAGGCCGACCCGTGCGCGCACTTCAGCTTGTTTCCGACCGCGAAGTAACAGTTACCGATATTGCCCCCCCACCGCCACCTGGCGAAGGTGAAGTGCAACTGAAAATTCGTGTCGTGGCGCTCAACCATATTGACGTATGGGGCTGGCGCGGCATGGCATTTGCCAAACGCAAGCTGCCAATGACAGTTGGTGCGGAGGCATCGGCGGAAGTCACGGCTATCGGGCCCGGGGTTTCCGGATTGAAGACGGGTGATCTCGTCGCGATTTACGGAGCACCGACCTGCGGTCGCTGCCGCCCATGCCGTGAAGGGCGCGACAACCACTGCGAAAATCCCAAAGGCGTTCATGGTTTCCACCTCGATGGCTACGCGCGCGAATATGCCAACATGCCCGCCCGCAATGTAGTGCCGGCCCCGGAAGGCCTGTCGGATATCGCGGCAGCCGTTGCACCGGTAACATTCGGCACCTGCGAGCACATGCTGTTTGACAATGCAAAGCTTGAATCAGGCGAGACTGTGCTTGTTCACGCTGGCGGGTCCGGCATCGGTTCTGCAGCAATCCAGCTTGCCAAGAAGATCGGCTGCACCGTGATCACCACCGTCGGCTCTGATGACAAGATCGAGGCCTGCCGCGCATTGGGTGCCGATCACGTCATCAATTACCGCACTGACCGTTTCGAGGGTGCGGTGCGCAAGATCACAAAGAAGAAGGGCGTCGATGTTGTCTTCGAGCATGTCGGCAAGGACACATGGCAGGGTTCCATGCTGTCGCTTCGGCGTGGTGGCCGTCTTGTTACCTGTGGCTCGACCAGCGGCGTTTCAGCAGAAACCAATTTGATGATGCTGTTCCAGCAGCAGCTTCGCCTGATCGGCTCATTCGGTTGCAACATGCGCAACATGGTGGATGCAATGGAAAAAATGTCGAAGGGCATCGTGCATCCGGTGATAGATTCAGAAGTCGAATTCGGTGACGTCGCTACCGCCCTTGCACGCATGGAAAGCCGCAAGGTCTTCGGCAAGATCATCATGCGCGTCAGCGCGTAAGCCGGACCGATGGCAAAATTCGGCAGGACACCAGCTCGCATACCCAAATGGTATGTCGTCTTGCGCAATATGGGCCATTGGATCCTCGCGCAGCTGTTTTTCGGCTTCATGTGGCTTGTCAAGCTGCTGCCCGCAGACGCCGCCATCAATACCGTCGAAAAGCTCGGTCGCTGGTTTGGCATGCGTTATCAGCGCACGCGCCGGGCGCGCGAAAATCTGACTCGCGCATTTCCCGACAAGTCGGCAGATGAAATCGAAACCATTCTCGATGACATGTGGGGCAATCTTTCCCGCACTGCCGCCGAATATGCCTATCTCGACAAGATTTTCGATTTTGACCCGGAGCAGCCCGAAGGCGGGCGGTTCGAGGTCGTGGGCATCGACAATTTTGTCGAGCTTCGAGAGCATGACGGGCCTGCGATCTGCTTTACTGCTCATACCGGCAACTGGGAGATGCTGACCGTTGCCGCTGCTGCCTATGGCCTGAACATTACCGCGCTGTTTCGCCCGCCAAACAATCCCTATATCTCCAGGTCTGTGCTGGCCGCACGCCGCACGGCGATGGGACACCTCGTTCCCTCCAAGGCGGGCGCAGCCTTTGCTCTGGCGGATATCATGCGCGAGGGCGGCAAGGTCGGAATGCTGGTTGACCAATATTACAAGCGCGGCGTGCCAGTCACCTTTTTCGGTCGTGAAACGCTGGGAAACCAGTTGCTTGCCAAGCTCGTGCGCCAGTTTGATTGCCCGGTTTATCCGGCACGCTGCATCCGCTTGCCGGAGGGCAGATTCCGGATCGAGCTCCAGAACAAACTGGAAATCCCGCGCGACGCCAAGGGGCGCCCGGATGTCGAACGCCTCACCCAAAAGGTCAATGACGTGGTGGAAGACTGGGTACGCGAATATCCTGGCCAGTGGTTGTGGCTACACAAACGCTGGAAATAGGCGTTAAATTTCAGCGCAATATCCCTGTTTGACACCTGGCACTCAAGCATGGCGCATACTCCTCGACCACCCTTTTGCTCAACACTTGCAAAAGTTCTTGCAGCCGTCATGAATCCGGTGTAGCAATTGCGATCAGGGGCAGTTCAAACTCCTATCAACGGACTGCAAAATGAGCCTGACAGAATTCCTCGGCGGGATGTTCGGAACCCGCGCGATCGAGATTGTTGCTGCCACTTTTGGCCTCATCAATGTCGTTTTGATCATCCGGCGCAGTATGTGGAATTACCCTTTCGGCATCGCGATGGTGATCCTCTATTGCTGGATATTTTATGAGGCACGCCTCTACAGCGATGCATTGCTGCAGATTTTCTTCCTCGTGATCCAGGTCTTCGGCATTTTCTGGTGGCTCAAGGGCCGGGACGACACGGGTCTCGTGATGGCAAGGGACTTGTCGCCGCAATCGGCAGGCATGGCTGCAATGATCGCCATGATTGGCACCGCAGCACTCGGATATTCCATGAACACCTGGACCGATGCAGCCCTTCCTTATTGGGACGCCTGCACCACTGTCCTGAGCGTCATCGCACAAATCCTCATGGCAAGACGCTATCTGCAAAGCTGGCTGGTCTGGATTACAGTCGACGTACTTGCGATCGGAATTTACCTCACCAAGGATCTGACACCGACTGCCGCGCTTTATGCCTTGTTTCTATGCCTGTCCATCGCCGGATATCTGCGTTGGAGGAACTCGATGGCAAAAGGCATTGCAGTAGCAGCATGAAAAAGCGCGGTTTCCTGCTCGGAAAATTCCTGCCGCCCCATGCCGGTCACCTGTTCATGTGCAGAACTGCACAAGCCCTTTGTGATGAGCTGACGGTATTGGTCTGCACCCTTGATCGTGAACCGATCAACGGCAATCTTCGATATGGCTGGATGAAAAAGCTGCTGCCTGAAGCAAGGGTTATCCATTTCACGAAGGATGTTCCGCAGGAACCTGCGGATCATCCCGATTTCTGGGAAATCTGGAAAGGCATTTGCAAGACGGCGCATCCCGAACCGATAGACACCGTTTTCGGTTCCGAACCCTATGTCATGCGTCTGGCGCAGGAACTGGATGCGAAGCCGGTCGTTATTGATCCCGAACGACTGGCATTTCCGGTATCAGGCACTGCCATTCGCGACAATCCTTATGCCCATTGGGCAATGGTCCCCGGCGCGGTCCGTCCCTACTACCAGAAACGGGTTGTGGTGATCGGCGCGGAAAGCACCGGCAAGTCGACCCTTGCCCCACAACTCGCGCGCCACTTCAACACGCTTTATGTTCCCGAATATGGCCGCATTTATGATGCTTTCCGCACCGGGGAATGGTCAGCCGCGAGCTTTGCCGAAATAGAGGCCGGGCACGGCGCAATGCGCGAGGCGCTCGCGACAGAGGCCGGTCCGTTGCTGATCGAAGATACGGATGAACTGGCCACAAGGGTCTGGGAAACCGCTTTGAACGGCACGTCGCCAGACCGTCCGCGTCCGCCACGACTGGCTGACCTCTATCTGTTGCTTGGAACCGACTTGCCATGGCGGGACGATGGTACCCGTTACATGGCAGAGACTGCATTTCGCGAAAAATTCCAGAAGGCACTGGAAATTGAACTCAGCGAAGCTGGCGTTCGGTGGCAGGAAATTCGGGGGTCTGGCGATCAGCGTCTTGAAGCGGCCATCGCTGCCGTCATCGAGGCGTTTCCTTTCGCGCGATCCGCACAATGAACCAAAAGCACCCATGAAAAAACCCGCGGTCCAGACCGCGGGTTTTGACGTCCGGAATTTCCGGGTTTTCAGTGCTTGATCGAAATCCGCGTATTCTTGGGACCTGATGCGCTGACAAGGTTGAACAGCGTGCGCGCATTGTCCGGATGCAAGCGTACACAGCCATGCGAGGCAGGACGCCCAAGCGCCTTTACCGCGCCAGTGCCATGGATTGCATAGCCGCCACGGAAGAAGATCGAATATGGCATCGGCGAGTTATGGTATTTCTTCGAATACCACATCGTGTGCATGCGTGTCGGACGATAATTGCCGGTTGGCGTCACATAGCCGCCGCGAGCGGTGGAAACTGGCCAAGTGTAGCGCAACATGCCGTTCTGATAGACGCGCATGCGCTGCTCGGAAAGATCGATACGCGCCTCGATAGCAGCAGAATATGCTGGCGTTGCCATCAAGCCACCAAGAATTGCCAATGCAGCCAAAATTGTTTTCATCATTCCCTCCGATTGCGATCAATCCCGATCAGTTGACTTTTTCTGCCCCATTGTTGTCGATGTTATACCAAAAACAATTACCATTCCACTTAGGCATGAAAACACACGGAAATTTCATCGCGTGGGACGCCTTCAATCCCGGACTTGGGTAAATGCTACCTTAACGCGTGTCGACACCAGGCTTTAAGATACGAATATTTGAAACATTCTCAAAACATCAAAAGCCCGCCCATATGCGTCTGGGCTCTTGAGTGCCATGGCAAGCTGTGAAACGCTGGCCTTCCACTCCACTACGGCTGGCAGCTTGTTTCATGACGGATTTTTTCAGGCAGATTGTCGATCAGGTTAATGACAGGCGCAGCGAGGTGGTTGACCTGACTTGCGACCTCATCCGTTTCCCGACTGTCAACCCTCCGGGCGAAGCCTATACGCCCTGCGCCGAATATCTGGGCCGCCGCATGGCGAGATCAGGTTTTGACGTCCGCTACATCCGCGCCAACGATACGCCCGGCGACAGTGACCGTTATCCGCGAACCAATATTGTTGCCCGCAGGGAGGGCTCGCGCCCGGGCCCTGCCGTGCATTTCAACTCGCATATCGATGTCGTTGATACGGGCGAAGGCTGGAGCCTTGATCCGTTTGCGGCAGTCGTCAGGGACGGCAAGGTCTTTGGCCGTGGTGCCTGTGACATGAAAGGCGGGCTCGCTGCCTCGGTCATTGCGGTGGAGGCCTATATCGCCGCCAATCCCCACTTTCCCGGCGCCATCGAGATTTCGGGCACGGTGGATGAGGAATCGGGTGGATTTGGCGGCGTCGCCTATCTCGCGGCAAAGGGTTTCTTTTCAAAGCCGCGCGTCGACCATGTCATTATTCCCGAGCCCTTGAACAAGGACCGCATCTGCCTCGGCCATCGTGGTGTGTGGTGGGCCGAGATCGAGACGCATGGCGAGATCGCCCATGGCTCGATGCCGTTTCTGGGTGATTGCGCTGTGCGCCACATGGGCGCCGTCCTGGACGCTTTCGAGCGCGATCTATTCCCGGCGCTTGATCGCAAGGAAACCCGCATGCCGGTCGTGCCGCCCGGTGCGCGCCGCTCGACCATGAACATCAATTCGATCCATGGCGGTCAGACGGATGACTATTCCGGCCTGCCCTCGCCCAATGTGCCCGACTCCTGCAAGCTCACCATCGACCGTCGCTTCCTGATCGAGGAGGACATCGGCGAGGTCAAGAACGAGGTTGTCGCCATTCTCGAAGATCTCAAGGCAAACCGGGCGAAATTCGACTATTCCATTCGCGATGTCATGGAAGTGCTGCCGATCATGGTCGAACGCGACACCCCGGTGGCCGAAGCCGTGGCCGCCGGTATCCGACAGGTTTTCGGCAAGGAACCCGAATATGTAATTTCACCGGGAACCTATGACCAGAAACATGTTTCGCGCATCGGCCATCTGCATGACTGCATTGCCTATGGTCCCGGCATCCTTGATCTGGCGCACCGGCCCGACGAATTTGTCGGCATCGACGACATGGTCGAAAGTGCGCGCGTCATGGCACTTGCCCTGCACACATTGCTGACCG
>JAGRLM010000341.1 GCA_020441795.1 Nitratireductor sp. | reverse complement strand
GACTGCCTTTTATGCGACTTCGGACAAGAGGATTGCGACGGCTGCGACTTCGCAGTGACGGTTTTGGAAATCCTGACCGATGATTGCCATGCGAAAAGGGTTGCAAATGACCGTGCCGCCTTGGTGGTGCCATGCGGCAATGCAAAATCCAGAGGTTTTGAAATGAGTGATATCGAATTGACCGGCGGTGCAGGCGACGAAGCGTCCGGTGTTTCTGCCGGCAGGCGCAACAGGGGTGCAGGGGGTGGCGCGTCCGCACGGCGTCAGGCCCGCTCGGTGCCGCAACTGGTTTCACTGCCCTATATCACGCGGCAGATACCGCCGACCGATATCCTGTCGCAGGAAGCAATGGATATCATCGAGGCGAATGCCGACACGCTGATGGAAGAGGTGGGCGTCGAGTATCGCGATGATGCGGAAGCGCTGAAATTGTGGAAGGAAGCCGGCGCGGACGTCAAAGGCGAGCGGGTGCATTTTCCCAAGGGCCTGTGCCGCGAGTTGATGAAGACAGCGCCATCGCAATTCACCCAATATGCGCGCAATCCGGCGCGCAATGTCGAAATCGGCGG
Organism: Nitratireductor sp.; assembly: GCA_020441795.1. Classification (GTDB taxonomy): domain Bacteria; phylum Pseudomonadota; class Alphaproteobacteria; order Rhizobiales; family Rhizobiaceae; genus BOKV01. The sequence continues at coordinate 5,824 of JAGRLM010000341.1, read as the reverse complement.
TCCGCACACGGTGTTCGCACCGGTCTATGGCCCGCCGTTTGTTCGCGATCTTGAAGGCCAGCGTCGCTATGCAACGATCGAGGATTTTCGTACTTTCGTGAAGCTGGCTTACATGGCGCCTGCCATGCACCATTCGGGCGGTACGGTTTGCGAGCCTGTCGATGTGCCTGTCAACAAGCGCCATCTCGACATGATCTATTCGCATATCCGCTATTCGGATAAACCCTTCATGGGTTCTGTCACGGCACCCGAACGCGCCGAGGACAGCGTTGCGATGGCCGAAATGGTGTTCGGCAAGGAGTTTGTCGACCAGAATTGCGTGCTTGTCAGCCTGGTGAACTGCAACTCGCCCATGGTGCTTGATGGCACGATGCTGGGTGCGTTGAAGGCTTATGCCAAGGCGAACCAGGCGTCGATCATTTCACCCTTCATCGTGGGTGGCGCAATGAGCCCGGTCACGGTCGCGGGCACGTTGACGCAGGTTTTGTGCGAGGCGACGAGCGCGATTGCCTTCACCCAGTTGTGCCGTCCGGGCAGCCCCGTGATCTTCGGAACCTTTGCAACGGCGATTTCCATGCAGTCGGGTGCACCATCCTTTGGTACGCCTGAGCCTGCACAGGTATTGATGGGGGCTGCGCAATTTGCACGACGCTACAACCTGCCATTCCGCTCAGGTGGGGCGTTGACCGGGTCGAAGCTGCCCGATGCGCAGGCAGCCTATGAAAGCGCCAACACGCTCTGGCCAGCCATGATGGGCGGCGTCAATTTCATGCTGCATGCGGCTGGTTGGCTGGAAGGTGGCCTTGTTTCCGCATTCGACAAGTTTATCATGGATTGCGACCAGTTGGCGGCTCACCAGAAGATGGCGGGTGGCATCGACATGAGCGAGAACGGACAGGCCATGTCTGCCATTCGTGAAGTTGGCCCAGGAAGCCATTATCTTGGTTGCACGCATACGCGCGAGAATTTCCAGAGCGCATTCCATGTTTCCAATGTGGCTGACAACAATTCCTTTGAGCAGTGGGAAGTCGAGGGCGGCAAGCGGACGGAAGAGCGCGCCAACCAGATCGCGCGTTCCTGGCTCGACAATTATCATGCACCGGACCTCGACCCGGCAATCGATGAGGGGCTGAAGGATTTCATCAAGCAGAAGAAGGATTCCATGCCCGACGCTTTCACCTGAAAGCGACACCCCGCTCCCGAAGCGTACAATCGGGAGATCGTGGGGAACGAGATCGTCCGGCGTGTTTGGCGGTTGGAAGTTCCGACTGGAGTGTAGAATGTTGCCCAATGAGTGGCAGAACAAAATTTCGGGGGCGCTGGCTGAACGGCTTGCGCCCCTTGGCATGTCTGTCCTTGGATGGTTCGCCGTGCTGCCGCTTGAATGTAGCGATAGCGAATTGGCCGGATATGGCCCTGCTGTGCTGATTGGCAACAAGGGCGGTGCCATGTGGCCGGTTTTTGCGGCAAGCGCCGAATTCAGGGACAGCAAGCCCGATCCGATGGATCGCTGGACGCGGCGTGTCCTTGGCGAAATTGCTATGGAACTGGTGCCGCAGGCGAGGCAGCTTTTCCCGTTTGGCGAGACTGTCTGGCCGTTTCAGCGCTGGGCCGGGCGGGCAATGGGTGTCAGCCAGTCGCCGCTTGGACTTCTGGTTCATCGCGAATATGGATTGTGGTTTGCGTTGCGCGCGGCGCTGGTATTTCCGCACAGCGATGCCGCGGTTGAGAAAGTGATTCAACGCGTTGATGAATTGAACCATCCCTGCCTCGAATGTGATGAGAAGCCTTGCCTAAATGCTTGCCCTGTAACGGCTTTTTCCGAATCTGGTTTCGCGGTCAATGCCTGTCGTTCATATCTTGATTCAACGCCGCAATCAGTGGCGTCCTCACAAATTGATTCAACCAAACCGGACTGCTTGCGTCTGGGATGCGCGGCCAGGAATGCATGTCCGGTTGGTCGCGAATGGCGCTATGGCGAAGCGCAATTGCAGTTTCACATGCAGTCCTTTGCAAGGGCTTTCGGCCGAACCAAACGCTCCGCAAACCGCTCCTGATATCGTTGCCGGAAAATATTTTCATGCTTGACCCAAGGATCGCCACCTTGGCATCGTCCAACAGGCTATGAGGAACAGTGCGCTGGCTGAAAGACAGGTAACACCGGATATGGGAGAGCAGGCGGCAAGCCAGGCGCTTGCCGTATTGGCCAGCAATGGCGATCGTGCTGCCTTCGCGCAATTGGTGGCATTGCAATATGACTTCATCTTCCGCACGGCATGGCGCTGGACGCGAGATCGCGAGGCAGCGGAAGATGTGGCGCAGACCGTCTGCATGAAGCTCGGAAAGACGATTGGCAAGTGGCGGGGAGAGGGTGCGTTTTCGACCTGGCTCTACAGGCTCGTTGTCAATGCTGCCAATGACCTGCACCGCATGCGCCAGCGTGAAATGCGAAACAGCAAGAGCTTTCTCACCTATGCGGTGAGTGCGGCGATGGAAGTTGTCGAGCCGAATTCGCGCGATGGTGCAGACGAGATCTGGGCGCATGTCGCCACGCTGCCGGAAAAGCAGCGGACTGCAGTCATGCTGGTCTATGGCGACGGGCTCTCGCATGGCGAGGCTGCGAAGGTGATGGATTGCGCAGAAAGCACAGTGTCGTTTCATCTTCATGCCGCACGCAAACAGCTGAAAAAGATTGTTGAACAGGAAGGGGAGGTCTGAAAATGGAAGACCGTCTCAAATCACTCGGCAAGGTCGATATTCCCGCTCCTTCGTCGCAGGCCCGGGACGCGGCGTTGTCTGCGGCCCTGACTGCCTTCGATCAGGCGGCTGACGAAAAGATTTCCATCCAGACCCAAGGATCGGGCATGGGCGAGCGTCTCAAATCCAGTGCGAACCGTAACTGGAGAAACTTCATGACCCGCAATCGCCTCGCAACCAGCACAGCGCTGGCTACCGTTCTCATCCTGCCATTGGCAGGCTATCTGACCTGGACTGTTACCGGTCCGGGTGCACCCGGCGTCATCGTATCCGAACGCAAGGAGCAGCCGAAAGCCGCCGATACTGCGAAAAAACTCGAGCAACAATCATTGACCCATGAAGGAAAGCTGAAGCAGGACAAGGCAGAAGCAGAACTGCGAAGCGAGGAGCAAACCGAGATTGCGCAATTGCCGCAGGCGGATGCTCCAGTCGAAGCAGCCCCTCCGGCACAATTGCCGCTCAGAGGTTTGAACCTCAACCTGAAGGACAGCAGGGCGCGTTCACTTGCGCAGCCGGGCTCGCAGTACGGAGCGGCAAGCCAGCAGCCTGTCATGCGTCCATTGCCGCCTGTTGATCTGGTGGAGCCGGTCGAGGATCGCGACCGAGTGCAGCAGGTATCCGACAATCCGTTGAAGATCGTGAAGGAAGAGCCGGTTTCGACCTTTTCGGCCGATGTCGACACAGCCTCCTATTCGCTGGTGCGCAGGGCGCTGAATGAAGGGCGTTTGCCTGATCCCGAAACCGTGCGCGTCGAGGAGTTGGTGAACTATTTTCCCTACGACTGGCAAGGGCCGGACAGTGCGGCAACGCCGTTCAAGGCCAATGTATCGGTAATGCCTACGCCCTGGAACAGGGATACGCAGATACTGCATATTGCAGTGAAGGGATTTGACATCAAGGCAGCCGAGCGTCCGCAAGCCAATCTGGTGTTCCTGCTTGACGTATCGGGTTCGATGAACGCACCGGACAAGCTGCCTCTGCTGAAATCCGCCTTCAGGCTGCTGATCGACAAGCTGCAGCCGGAAGATACGGTTTCAATCGTGACCTATGCCGGCAATGCGGGCACTGTCCTGGAGCCGACCAAGGCCAGTGACAAGGCCAGGATAATGGCAGCCATGGATGCATTGGAGCCGGGAGGCTCGACCGCGGGAGCGCAAGGCATCGAGGAAGCCTATCGACTGGCGGAAAAAGCTTTCGTCAAGGGTGGTGTAAACCGGGTGATGCTGGCAACCGATGGCGACTTCAATGTCGGAGCGATGGATGATGCATCGCTTAAGCGGCTTATCGAGAAGAAGCGCGAAAGCGGAGTGTTCCTGTCGGTGTTCGGCTTCGGCCAGGGCAATTACAATGACCAGCTGATGCAGGTGCTGGCGCAGAATGGCAATGGCGTTGCGGCCTATATCGATACGCTGGCGGAAGCCGAGAAAACGCTCGTTCAGGAAGCAGGCTCGTCACTGTTTCCAATTGCCTCGGATGTGAAGTTCCAGATCGAGTTCAATCCGGCAAGGGTGGCCGAATATCGCCAGATCGGCTTTGAAACCCGAGCACTCAAGCGCGAGGACTTCAACAACGACAAGGTTGATGCCGGAGACATCGGTTCCGGCCACACGGTGACTGCCATCTACGAAATCGTCCCCGTGGGAAGTCCGGCTGTTTCTGTGAGTGACCTGCGCTATGGTGAAAAGGCGGGTGAGCCGGTTTCGGCATCGAACGAGATTGCCTTCGTCAAGATGCGGGCAAAGCGCCCGGGCGAGGCGAAGAGCGAGTTGACGGAAATTGCGGTCACGGATGCCAATGTGCTTCCTTCGCTGGACAGCGCCCCGGATGATGTGCGGTTTTCGGTCGCCGTCGCCGCCTTTGGCCAGAAATTGCGGCACACGGCAGCGGTATCGGACTATAGCTATGATGCTATTGGTGACCTGGCAGCAGGGGCGCGCGGCGATGATCCGTTCGGTTATCGCGCCGAGTTCCTGAAACTGGTTCGCCTGGCCGGTGCGCTGGACAGGTAGTCGGTTTTGCAGAAAATCCAAAAGGGGCTGCCTGGGCGGCCCCTTTTGCCATTGAGTACTGGCCTTATCTTCTCCGCCCTTTGCGCTCGCGCTTGGGTTGGGCGTCATTGGCTGCCGATGTGGCGTTCTTCATGGGGCCGATTGCGGCGACAATTTCGGTAATGTCGGGCCGCGCACGTTTCTCGTGGGAATCAATGGCCTTACGCATGGCAGCCAGATGCTCGCAGGATGTGCCGCAGCAGCCGCCTATGATCCTGGCCCCGGCATCAATCGCGAGGCAGGCATAGTCGGACATCAGTTCCGGCGTTCCGGTATATTCGACTTTGTCACCGCGCACGACGGGAATGCCGCAATTGGCTTTTGCAACGACCACGGCCTCGGGGTCGGATTCGGTCATGTCGAGGATCGAGGAAAGCAGGTCGGATGCGCCGACGCCGCAATTCGCTCCAACGGCCAGGGGATGGGCTGCAAGTGCTGCATGAACCTTGTGAATGTCGCCGGGTGCCAGACCCATCATGGTCTTGCCGGCAGTATCGAATGACGCGGTGAACACATAGGGCAGGCCGGTCGCAGCTGCTGCTTCTGCAGCGGCGCGGATTTCCTCGTCCGACGACATCGTCTCGATCCACAGCACATCTGCGCCTCCATCCTTGAGGCCCTGCATCTGCTCGCGGAAAGATGCGACGGCAACTTCATGGGTGAGCGCGCCCATCGGCTCGAACAATTCGCCGGTCGGACCGACTGAGCCGGCAACGATCACCTTGCGAGGTGCAGCATCGGCCACCTGGCGGGCAATGGCTGCAGCAAGGCGGTTCAATTCATGCACCCGGTCCTGCGCATTGTGCAGTTTGAGGCGCTGGGCCGTGCCGCCAAAGGAATTGGTCAGGATGATATCCGCGCCTGCATCAACGAAATCCTGATGCAGCTTCACGATGTTTTCAGGCTTGGCCTCGTTCCACAATTCAGGCGCCTCGCCGGAAGTAAGGCCCATCTCGAAAAGGCTTGTGCCTGTGGCACCATCGGCCAGCAATACGCCTTTTTCTGCCAGAAGGGTGGAA
>JAGRLM010000003.1 GCA_020441795.1 Nitratireductor sp. | reverse complement strand
ATGCCGCAGGCGCGACCGGTTGCCGGAGATCATGGGGGTTGAAATTGCAGGAAGCGGAAAACCGGGCAGATGAACAGGCGGCAAATGCCATGAAGGCAACGCCGATGATGGAGCAGTTCATCGAAATCAAGGCGGCCAATCCGGACCTCCTGCTGTTTTACCGGATGGGCGACTTCTACGAACTTTTCTTTGAAGATGCCGAAATCGCATCCCGCGCGCTTGGCATAACGCTGACCAAACGCGGCAAGCACTTGGGCGAGGATATCCCCATGTGCGGCGTGCCGGTTCATGCTGCCGAGGATTATCTGCAGAAGCTGATCGGGCTCGGGCATCGCGTTGCCGTGTGCGAACAGACCGAGGATCCGGCCGAAGCGCGCAAGCGCGGGTCGAAATCGGTTGTCCGCCGTGATGTCACGCGGCTTGTCACGCCCGGTACGATCACAGAGGAAAAACTGCTTGATCCCGCGAGGTCGAACTTCCTCGCCGCTCTGGCAAGAGTGCGCGCAGGTGAGAGCAGGGATGAATTTGCCCTTGCCTGGATCGACCTTTCAACCGGTGGCTTTCGTGTTTGCGCAACGACGCAATCAACATTGGCTGCCGACATCGCCCGCATCGAACCCAGCGAACTGGTATGTGCCGACAGCCTGTTTGCCGATGACGGATTGCGCGTTCTTCTCAACCAGCTTACCCTGTCCCTGTCGCCGCAATCTGCGGCCTTGTTTGACAGCACGGCCGCACAGGCTCGCCTCAAGGACCATTTTGCCGTTGGCAGCCTCGACGGGTTTGGCGACTTCACGAGAGCCGAACTTGCTGCGGCCGGTGCCGTGCTTGCTTATGTCGAGAAAACCCAGATCGGCGAGAAACCCGCCTTGCAGCCGCCGCAGCGCGAGGATGCCAATGCCGTCATGTTCATTGACGCCGCCACGCGGGCAAATCTCGAACTGGTGCGCACCTTGTCCGGCGAGCGCGAAGGCAGCCTGCTCAGGGCAATCGACCGCACGGTATCAGGACCCGGCGGCAGATTGCTCGCCGAGCGCATGATGAATCCGCTGACGAGACCCGAAGCGATCCGCGAGCGTCAGGAATCTGTGGCATTCCTCTTCAGTAATTCTGCATTGGCGCAGGAAATCCGCCACAAGCTCAAGGCTTGCCCCGACATGCCGCGCGCCCTTTCACGGCTGGCGCTCAATCGAGGCGGGCCCCGGGACATGGGTGCCATCGCTGCCGGTCTTGCCCATGCCATGGACATTTCATCCCTGATGCGCGACGCCGAACTGGGCACTGAACTCGCCGAAGCGACTGCCGCCCTTGCATCAAGTCCGGCTCCCCTGGTCGCCATGCTGCGTGATGCCCTTTCCGACGAATTGCCGCTCCTGCGCCGTGATGGCGGTTTCATCCGTGACGGACATGATCGCGAACTCGACGAATTGCGGCAGCTGCGCGATGAATCGCGCCGCGTCATTGCCGCGCTGCAGAACCGCTATGCCGAGGAAACCGGCATTCGCACCCTCAAGATCCGCTACAACAATGTGCTGGGCTATTTCATCGAGGTCACGGCGGGCAATGCCGATGCGATGACCGAGGGAGAAAACAAGGCGCGTTTCATCCATCGCCAGACCATGGCAAACGCCATGCGCTTCACCACGGTGGAACTGTCCGAATTGGAATCGCGCATAGCCAATGCCGCCGGTCGCGCCCTGGAGATAGAGCAGTCAAGCTTCGACCGGTTGCAATCTGCCATTCTCGCCGAGGCCAGCGCCATTTCTGCAGCATCGGCAGCCCTTGCCGTCCTCGATGTTTCACAAGGGCTGGCATTTCTTGCATCCGAAAACGACTACTGCCAGCCAGTCGTCACCGACGGGCTGGAATTTGATGTGAAGGCGGCGCGTCATCCCGTCGTCGAGCAGGCATTGCGCCGCCAGGGTGCTGCATCCTTTGTTGCCAATGACTGTGACATTGGTGCAACCGGCGGTGAGGCACAGGGGCGGTTGTGGTTGCTCACCGGACCCAATATGGGCGGCAAGTCGACATTTCTTCGGCAGAATGCGCTGCTTGCGGTGCTGGCGCAGATGGGTTCCTTCGTGCCTGCGGCTTCGGCGCGGATCGGCATCGTCGACCGGCTGTTCAGCCGGGTTGGTGCCGCCGATGATCTCGCGCGCGGCCGCTCCACCTTCATGGTCGAAATGATCGAGACAGCGGCCATCCTCAACCAGGCGACGCCACGATCGCTGGTAATTCTCGATGAGATCGGACGTGGCACGGCAACCTTTGACGGCCTTTCGATTGCCTGGGCCACCATCGAGCACCTGCATGAAGTCAATCAATGCCGCACCCTGTTCGCGACGCATTATCATGAACTGACAGCCTTGAGTGAAGCCCTTCCGCGCCTTGCCAATGTGACCATGAAGGTGCGCGAGTGGAAAGGGGATGTCGTCTTCCTGCATGAGGTGGGTCCCGGCGCAGCCGACGGTTCCTATGGCATACAGGTTGCCCGCCTTGCCGGCCTTCCCGAGGCGGTGATCGCGCGCGCTCGCGATGTCCTTGAGCAGCTTGAAACCAATGAACGCGCTAGCCCCGTTTCAGCCCTGGTGGATGACTTGCCGCTGTTTTCGGTCAAGGCAAAGGCAGCACCAGTCCCGGCGCAGGATGAAAGCGCCCTGATCGAGGCAATTGCTGCCATCGTACCAGACGAATTGACACCGCGCGAGGCGCTCGAAAAACTCTACGAACTGCGCGAACTGGCAAAAGCCTCGGGAACACCCCGCAAGTAGCGGATAATGGCTCAAGCCGGAACGCAGGCCGCTACAGGCCTTCCGCATCAAGTAGGGGCTTCAACGGATCCTGCGGGCGCGGGCCGATCTGCTGGATCACCTGCGACGCTGCCATGGTGCCAATGCGCGCTGCTTCGTCAAGGCTGCGTCCGTTGGTAATGCCAAACAGGAAGCCGGCTGCGAACAGATCGCCGGCACCAGTCGTGTCCACCAGCCGTTCAATCGGGTGGGCGGGAATGGCATGGGTGTCAGAACGCGTCACCACCACGCAACCCTTCTCGCTGCGGGTTACCACGCCAAGGCTGCAATCTGCCCGAAAGGCTTCAAGCGCGCTTTCGAACGAGGCTGTCTGATACAGCGACTTCACTTCCGTTTCATTGGCGAAAACGATATCCACCACCCCGTCGCGCATGAGCTGCAGGAATTCGTCGCGGTAGCGGTCAACGCAGAACGGGTCGGACAGGGTCATGGAGAAATTGCGGTCAATGCGATGCGCGATGTCGGCTGCCAGCAGGATGGCTTCCTTGGCCTTTGGCGGATCCCAGAGATATCCCTCGAAATAGGTAATCTTCGAATCAGCAACGATTGCCGCGTCGATATCCTCCGGCCCCAACTCGACGCAGGCACCCAGATAGGTATTCATGGACCGCTCGCCATCGGGCGTTACGAAGATCATCGAGCGGGCTGTCGGCGGCGCTCCTTCAAGACCGGCTGTCTGGAAATCGACACCGATGGCGCGAATGTCATGGCGGAAGATGCCGCCGAGATGATCATTGCTGACCTTGCCGAAATAGG
>JAGRLM010000340.1 GCA_020441795.1 Nitratireductor sp. | reverse complement strand
ATGTCATACACGTTGATGCCCTGGATCGGCAGGACGTCGAGATGCGGAATGTTGCGAGCAGCAAGGCGGAAATTGGTATCCAGTTCCGTGCCACCGATGAACAGGGCGTTTGCAATGCCCAGCTTTGCAAGCTGAGCCTTGAGCGCTGCAGTCTTTGGCTCCTTCGAAGCCAGATCATCGATCACGATGATGGCGTCCGATTTCAGCTTCGCCGACAGTGCATGGCGCAGCGCCAATGCACGCACCTTCTTTGGAAGGTCGGTCGCATGATCACGCACAACGGGACCAAATGCGCGACCACCACCACGAAACTGTGGCGCACGAGCCGAGGAGTGACGGGCGCGGCCCGTTCCCTTCTGCTTGTACATCTTGCCACCGGTGCGGCTGATATCGGCGCGGTTCTTGACTGCGTGATTGCCGGAGCGGCGCTTGGCCAGCTGGTAGCGAACCATGCGATCCAGAATGTCGATGCGTGGCTCAAGACCGAAGACTTCGTCGGAGACGGAAACCTTGCCGGATGCCTTGCCGTCGAGGGTTGTGACCTTGATATCCATTATTCGTTACCTCCCTCGGCAACGCCTGATTCTGCAGGAGCCGCAGCAGCTGCCACATTGGCGGCCGGACGGATTGCTGCAGGCTTCGGCGCATTGGCCGGAATTGCGTGCTTGACCGCATCACGAACGGTGATCCAGGTGCCCTTGGAGCCTGGAACCGCACCGCGGATCAGGATCAGGCCACGCTCGGTATCGGTGCGAACGACCTGCAGGTTCTGCGTTGTTACGCGGGTCTGGCCCATGTGGCCGGCCATCTTCTTGNNAGACGCGGCCCGGGTCCTGACGGTTGCCGGTCGAACCATGCGAACGGTGCGAAACGGAGTTACCGTGTGTCGCGCGGCCACCACCGAAGTTGTGGCGCTTCATTACACCGGCAAAACCCTTGCCCACCGATGTGCCGGTGACATCAACCAACTGGCCTTCCACGAAATGGTCAGCCGTGATCTCGGCACCCACTTCGATGAGGTTGTCGGGTGATACACGGAATTCGGCCAGCTTGCGCTTGGGCTCGACCTGGGCGACGGCAAAGTGACCGCGCATCGCCTTGGACGTGTTCTTGACCTTGGCAAGACCAACACCCAGCTGAACAGCCGTGTAGCCGTTCTTTTCCTCGGTACGCTGGGCAACAACCTGAAGATTGTCCATCTTCAGCACTGTCACAGGGATCTGCTCGCCAGCGTCGTTATAGACGCGGGTCATTCCCAGCTTTTGTGCAATTACACCTGAACGCATCGGTTCAATCCTTAATTCCAAACGGCTCTTTTCAGAGCTTGATCTCCACGTCCACGCCAGCGGACAGGTCGAGTTTCATGAGCGCATCGACCGTCTGTGGCGTCGGGTCGACGATGTCGAGAAGACGCTTGTGCGTGCGCATTTCAAACTGCTCACGGCTCTTCTTGTCGATATGCGGCGAGCGGTTGACGGTGAACTTCTCGATTCGGGTCGGAAGCGGAACCGGTCCCCTCACCTGAGCACCCGTGCGCTTGGCCGTGGAAACGATTTCCTTGGTCGAGGCATCAAGAATGCGGTGGTCAAACGCCTTGAGGCGAATGCGGATGTTTTGGCCGTTCATGTTCAGTTTTCCTCAAGCTAACCGGCTGCCATAGCCGCCGCGTTTGCCCGCGTTTTGTTGACTGACAAGCCTTGCCCACAAGGGCAGGCATTGGACCAGGCGGCGATTGCCGCCCGGCCCGATTGTTGCAATTAGTCCAGGATCGCCGCAACGATACCTGCACCAACGGTACGACCACCTTCACGGATGGCGAAGCGCAGGCGCTCTTCCATCGCGATCGGCACGATCAGCTCGACCGTCATTTCGATGTTGTCGCCCGGCATGACCATTTCCGTGCCTTCGGGAAGGG
>JAGRLM010000339.1 GCA_020441795.1 Nitratireductor sp. | reverse complement strand
GGGATATGCATCAGGCTTCCTTTCGTCGGGCGGGACCGGGATGCGAAGCCAGAAAGGCTTCCAGTTCATCCGGCATTGGCATGGCTGGCGCGCAGCCGGGCCGGGTTACGGTGATCGCAGCACAGGCAGAGCCGCGCAGGAGCGCCGTCTCGATATCATGTCCGGCTGCCAGCGATGCGAGCAGTCCGGCCATGAAACTGTCACCGGCACCCGTCGGCTTCAAGGCATCGACCTCGTAGATGCCGGTATGGATTTCACGGCCATTGGCAAAGGTGATCGCGCCTTTCGGCCCCATCTTGTAGATGACAATCCTGCCAGCACTTTCAGCAAGTGCCCGCGCCTTGTCGAGACCCTTGTCGATGCTGCCGGCCATGAAGCCGAATTCCTCGTCATTGCCGACAATCATGTCGCAATCGCCTGCTGCACGTGAGAGCACTTGCGAGGCGATTTCCGCTGAAGGCCAGCTATATGGGCGGTAGTCGACATCAAAGATGATCGGAACGCCCGCCCGCGACGCCAGTTCGAATGCCCTGAAAGTGGCGCTGCGCGATGGTTCTGCGGCAAATACCGTGCCTGCCGTGATCACGGCTCCGAAGCTCGCAAAGTCAACCGCCTCGACATCACTGTTGTTCATCTGGAAATCGGCAGCACCATTGCGATAGATCACCGACTGATGATCCGTGACCCGACTTTCATAGACGGCCAGCGAATTGCGGAACTCGCCCCCGACATTGCGCACATGCTTGCGGCCAATCCCATAGGCGTCGAGCTGGTTGAGGCAGAAGCGCCCGACACTGTCATCGCTGACGCAGGTCACAAGCGAAGCCTTGCCGCCAAACTTGCAGATGCCCGCAGCAGTATTGGCAGCCGAGCCACCAAGGCTCGCGGTAAAGGACAGCGCATCCTCGCTGCGTGTCCCCGGCGGATGGGCGACCATGTCCATCCCGGCCCGCCCGATGACAACAAAATTGTTCTTGGCGATTGCGTCCAGGAGTTTCATGCAGTCCTTGCCCCGAAAGTGGCGATCCGGTTTCCATATGCCAGTCAGAACACAGTCCAGATCAACAGAGTTGCCGTAGATCAGGCTGGCTGGACCGGTTCGGCGCTATTGTCGTTGTTTCCGAGTTTGACTACAAGGCTGAAGGGTTTGCAACCGCTGCAGATCGCAAAAGCACAAGGGCAGGAAATGTCTGATCTCGGTATTGGTATCATCGGTGGCGGCTATATGGGCAAGGCGCATTCGGTTGCCTATGCAGCCGTTGGGGCCGTGTTTGCAACAAGCCTGCGTCCGCGCCTCGAAATGATTTGTGCGAGCAGTGACGCCACTGCCGACAAATACCGGAAGGACTATGGCTTCGCGCGCGCCACTTCGGACTGGCGCCAACTGGTCGCGGACCCCAGGGTCGAGGCCGTGATCATCGCATCGCCCCAGGCCTTTCACCGCGAGATTGCGCTTGCTGCCTTTGCCCTTGGCAAACCGGTTTTCTGCGAGAAGCCGCTGGGCGCATCGCTTGACGATGCCCGCATGATGCAGGCCGCCGCCCGCGAGGCCGGGGCAATCAACATGGTCGGCTTCAATTATGTTCGCACGCCCGCGACACAATATGCCCGCAAGCTGATCAGCGATGGCGTTCTGGGACAGGTCACGCATTTTCGCGGCGAGCATACCGAGGACTTCCTCGCAGATCCCGAAATTCCGGCAAACTGGCGCACCAGCGGCATTGCCAATGGCACCATGGGAGACCTTGCGCCGCACATGATCAATTGCGCGCTGGCGCTGATCGGCCCGATCCGCGAACTCAGTGCCAGTGTCGAGACCGTCCATACCCGCCGTCCTGATGGGAAGGGCGGCATGCAGGAAGTCACCAATGACGATCAGGCGCAATTCATGTGCCGCTTTGAAAATGGTGCCATGGGCCATCTTTTCTTCAGCCGCATCGCAACCGGCCGCAAGATGGGTTACGCCTATGAAGTGACTGGAACCAGGGGCGCCATCCGCTTCG
>JAGRLM010000338.1 GCA_020441795.1 Nitratireductor sp. | reverse complement strand
TTGCATCCTGATCGCAATCCGTGCGCATTTCGACAACGCGCTGGGTTTCGCCGGAAGTGCCGCCCTTGAGCCACAATTCCTGGCGTGAGCGGCTCCAATACCAGGCCTGACCGGTTTCGATGGTGCGCGCCAGTGCCTCTGCATTCATGTGCGCCACCATCAACACCACGCCGTCCACCGCATCGCTCACAACCGCGGTTACAAGACCATTGGCATCGAACCGGGGCGTCAGCATGTGCCCCGATTCCAGCTCTTTCTTGCTCAATGCTGTTTCAAATGGCTCGGTCATCCACTGGCCTTCCTGGCGCTATCACCGGATTGCCGGACGGGATCAATCCTTGCGGAACCTCAGCAGGGTCATGAAATTCACCTGCTCATTGGGTTGGTTGCGGAATTCTCCGGTAAAGCAGGTTGTCGTGGTTGTCGACCCCTGCTTGCGGATGCCGCGCATTGCCATGCACATATGCTCGGCCTCAATCATCACGGCGACGCCGCGAGGCTGCAACACCTCATCAATGGCATGGGCAATCTGTGCCGTCATGTTTTCTTGTGTCTGCAGGCGACGGGCAAAAATTTCGACTGTTCTGGCAATTTTGGAAAGCCCAAGCACCTTTCCGTCGGGCAGATAGGCAACATGCGCCTTGCCGATGATGGGAACCATGTGATGCTCGCAATGCGAATGGAAGCTGATATCCTTCACCAGCACCATGTCATCATAGCCGCCCACTTCCTCGAAAGTGCGCCCGAGCACATCCTGCGGATCTTCGTCATAGCCAGCAAACAGCTCGCCATAAGCCTTGGCGACGCGGGCAGGGGTATCCAGCAGGCCTTCGCGTTCAATGTCCTCGCCCATCCATTTGAGCAGGGTTCTCACGGCATCTTCGGCTTCCGCCTGGCTTGGCCGCTTGGATTTTGGCAAGATCTTGCGACCGCCCGACTTTTCGAGGCTTTTCAGAATTGCATCCATGTCAATCTCCCGCATGGCGTTACCTTCGGCTATACGTTTGGTTTCGTTGATCGGACCAGTCGCAGCCAGGTTTTTCGCGCAGGCATGATGAATTCCATGCGGGACTATGGCGCGGGACAACGGCTTTGGGCGGGTTCCGGGGCTTTCAAGGCAATTCTGCCTTTCCGGCACGGTTACCAGACAGGCCTAATATAGTGCCTATTTGCCTGCTGGCAATTACCCTTGCGCGCCATGAAATGGCCGATTGCCGGATAGTGGGATCAATTTTGTCGGGATGAACACGCCATTCAGCTTCGGTTCAGGGCCGATTTTGCATGTTTGTGACAGATTGCACGGCAGGCAACACAATTGACTGCCATATCAGGGCAATGGAAGGCGCTACCTTCCGGCACAAACAAGGAGAACTGAAATGAAAGCCATGAACATTCGCAACACTGCAATTGCAGGCTTTGCAGCAGTAGCCATGCTTGCTGCCGGCTCACTCGCAGCTCCAACCCAAGCCCATGCAGGCGGCAAGGCGGCGGCAGCCTTTATCGGCGGCCTTGTTGTTGGCGGTCTCGTTGGCAGTGCGCATGCGCATCACCGTGGTCACTATGGCGTTGTCTATGGACCGCGCTGCCACTGGGAAAAGCGCAAGGTCTGGAACCCGTATTACGGCCATCGCGTCTGGCAGAAGGTAAAGGTCTGCTACTGAGTTGACCTCCCCGGCAGGGTGCCCCCTGCCAAAGTCCTCCCAGGACAACAAACGCCCCGGTAGTGAGCAATCACTGCCGGGGCGTTGTAATTTAAGCCATTGTGTTGGTCTACCTTGCGACTCCATCTCGACGGAAGCCGTGTCGATGCCTATATTCGCTCAGGGAAACAGGAAAAACCACCATGCTCGACAGCGTCTATAACGCCACGATCCTTGACTATGCGGGCAATATCCAGCGCCTTGGGCGACTTGAAAACCCCGATGCAACCGCAAAGGCGCATTCCAAGCTTTGCGGCTCGACCGTGATTGTCGACCTGAAAATGGAAGACGGCAAGGTTACCGACTTTGCCCATGAGGTGAAGGCATGCGCATTGGGGCAGGCATCCTCCTCGATCATGGCGAGAGTGGTTATCGGCGCGACCGGTGACGAACTCAAGGAATTGAAGCGGGTCATGTATGCGATGCTCAAGGATGGCGGTCCGTCGCCCGAGGGGAAATTTGCCGAATTCCGCTTTCTGGAGCCGGTTCGCGAATACAAGGCTCGCCATGCCTCAACGCTTCTGACCTTCGACGCTGTTGTTGATTGTGTCGAGGAAATCGAAGCGAAACAGAAGGCCGAGCGCCGCGAGAAGATCGAAAAGGCCAAGGGTCATGCCGTCAAGGCGCTGGGCGCAGCCGGAATCAAGTTTCGTGTCCGGTGAGAAATCCGCCATAATTACGCGAAACTGGCAGGGTGCATGGCCAAAGACGCCCGGTCGGCTGATCGGCATTGGCCTGATCCGCTTTTACCAACTCACCCTTTCAGGCTTTGTTGGCAATTCCTGCCGTCATCACCCCACCTGTTCGGAATTCGGATATGAAGCAATTGCGCGCCATGGCCTGTTTCCGGGCTCCTGGCTGACTTTCTGGCGGGTTATCCGTTGCAATCCCTGGGGCACCAGTGGCCACGACCCCGTTCCGGAAAAAATGCGCTGGTGGCGCTGACTTCGACCGCCCCGGTTGTGCAAATTGTCACATCACATTCCTCCGCAATCGGTAAACTCGGCTTGTGACCCCTTCTGACGCAAGGTCCTGAAGTGCCTGCGCGACAGCAACACGCACAACGGAGGAACCCCGATGCAATTTCATTTCCTGAAACTGAAAAGGCACCTGGCAATTGCCGCTTTCGCGCTTCTGCCAATGACTTTCGCCCTACAGGATGCAGATGCAGGACTACCCAAGGCCGCCTTGGGTGCCTTGGCTGTTTCACCTGACGGCACCACGATTGCTGCTGCCGGCGATAATCGCGTGATGTACCTTCTGGATGCAACGACGCTTGAAGTGAAGGAGCGGATCTGGATCAAACTCAGTCCGACATCATTATACTGGACGCGCGATGGCAAGACCCTGGTCATGCAGCACACGGATGATGTGCTGACATTGTTCGACACCAAAACCTGGGAACCGCGGGGTGAAATTCCCAAGTTTGACAAGATGCAAATTGCCAGGGGAGCGGAAAGAGTCGTCACCGCCGTCAAGGGTGAGCGCAATGACGATCACTACAAGACGATACTTCGGATCCATGATCTCAATTCCGGCGAGATGCTGAAGGAAGCCGAACTCGACTACGAGATTGTCAGTATCGCTACCAGCCCGGACGCCAGCATGACGGTTATCGCCACCCGTGAAGTTGACAATGAAGCCGAGCCAAAAGCGGAAATTTCCGGTGAGTTGAAAGACCTCGAAAAGGAAATTGCTGAAAAGAAGGGCGATGGCAAGACCATGGATTTCGCCTGGTTTGATGCCGATCTGAAACAGACCTCGAAAGTCACCAGCTGGTACTCAACCTATTACACGGACGGCCTGCATATCCACGACGGCAAGACCTATCTGCTTGCATTCGGCACATCAGCGGTGATCAGCGACACTGGTGACGCGGAATTGTTCAATTCCTACGGCCCAAACACAAACTACGGCTACGCCTTTACGCCAGACAATTCCGTCATGGTTTCGGGTGGATTGGCGAGCGGTACCTTGTTTGATCTTGCCTCGCGCACGCAAACTGATTTCGACCTTGGCGAGCGCCTGCCGGGCTGGCCGGAATATATCCAGGGAGTTGCTTTTGCACCCGATGGCACCATCATTGGCGGCACTTCGGCCTATCGGGTCATGCGCATGAAACCGGATGGAACGGTTGAAGTCGTGAAACCGGTGTTCTGACAAACAAAATCGCATGACAATTCGGGATGCCGCTCGTAAAGAGGGGCCTCTTTTGTCAGGAAGCATCATGCCCAGATCGATATCCGTTCAGTCAGCCATTGTTGAAGTTGTCCGTGGCCCCTCGGTGGAGTGTCGCCATCTCGTAGACATCGTGATCGCCGATGCTGAAGGCAGCATCGTGAAAAGCTTCGGCGATGCCCAGCGTCTGGTATATCCGCGATCCTCGATCAAGTCACTGCAGGCATTGCCGCTGATCGAATCCGGTGCAGCTGATCGCCTGAAATTCAAGCCGCGTCACATAGCCCTTGCCTGCGCTTCGCACAATGGTGAGGAAATGCATGTCACGATCGCCAGGGAAATGCTGGCCGCCGCTGGCCTGGGTGAGCATTGCCTCGAATGCGGCGCGCAATTGCCGGATCGCCAATCAGATCGCGACCGGTTGGCAGTGGAGGGTATTTCGCCAGGCGCAATCCACAATAATTGCTCGGGCAAGCATTCCGGCTTCCTGTGCTTCGCCGTTGAAGAGGGCATGGACCCGCAAGGCTATGTGCGGGTTGGCCATCGCGTGCAAAAGGCCATTGCCCAGACATTGTCGGAAGTGACTGCTTCGCCACACGGCCAGGACAATTACGGCATTGACGGGTGCTCGATTCCCACCTGGACTATCCCTCTGGAAAATCTGGCCAAGGCTTATGCCCGTTTCGGCGTGGGTGAAGGCGGCGGGCGGGAGCGCTCCAAAGCCATGTTGCGGCTTCGCGATGCCTGCATGGAACATCCCGAAATGGTTGCCGGCACCGATCGTTTTGACACCGCAATCATGTCGGCACTGAAGGGCAGGGTGTTCACGAAGTCGGGTGCCGAAGGAATGTTCGTTGCCGCCCTTCCTGAAAAAGGCCT
>JAGRLM010000337.1 GCA_020441795.1 Nitratireductor sp. | reverse complement strand
CCCATGGCGAATTCGTCCATGTTCAACTTGCCGAGCATGACGGCGCCATCTGCCCACAGATTGGCGGTTACGGTTGATTCGTAGCGCGGTTCGAAGCGGTCGAGAATGTGGCTTGCGGCCTGGGTATGCACGCCTTCAGTGGCGAACAGGTCCTTGATGCCAAGTGGAATGCCTTCAAGCGCACCTGCATTGCCTGCTGCAATGCGCGCATCCGATGCCTTCGCCATTTCGCGCGCCTTGTCATGGGTCACGGTGATAAAGGCGTTGAACTGCGCATTGGCTGCGTCAATGGCTGTGAGATAAGCGTCCGTCAGCTCAAGCGCGGTAAATTCGCGGGCAGCGAGCTTGTCGCGTGCTTCAGCTATGGTCAGGCTGGTCAGGCTTGTTGTATCGGGCATCAGGTCAGTTTCTTTTCGTAAAATCGGGAATAGCCGGAATCGGGATAATCATGGAAGGCCCCACGCGTGGTGAAGCCGTTGCGTTCATAAAGTCGCCAGGCCTCCTCGAAACCCGGCGCTTCGCCGGTTTCCAGTGCCAGCAGTTTCAGTCCCTTGTCGCGAGCCAGTGCCTCGATATGCCCAAGCAGCATCGAACCCAGGCGTTTGCCACGCATTTCGGGCAGCGTGTACATGCGTTTGACTTCGCCAAGACTGTCATCATGCTGCTTAAGGGCACCCATGCCGACAGCCCTGCCCTTGCCATCGCGCGCCACGAACAGCGTCACCGTCGGCTCTGCCATCTGCTCGACGGTGAGCTGGAACTGGAACTCGCGCGGTGTCAGCGGGATCATGTATTCGTTGAGTGCCTTCACCAGGACGCGGATATCGTCCTGGAGCGGCGTTTCCTGCGCGATCGTCAGGTTGTCGTCCAGCATGGTGCTCATTTTTTGCAAAGGGCGAACTGCTTGTTGATGATCCCGATGGAAAACGGGTCTTCCTTGTCATCATAGGGTTTGGCGCTCGCCGCCACATAATCATTCTGCGAGGTGGCTGTGATGACATCCTCGTAGAAATGCAATTCAAACATGTCGGGACGTGAAACTCCTGAATCATCGCCGCATGAAGTAATGGCAATATATCCGGATATTTCACCGCCCTGCTCGTAGCGGATGGGCAGGAAATCGACAAAGGTACAGCCCCATTCGGTGCCGAAAACGCCCTCGCCCTTCATGTAAAGGCCCTCGCCCTCACCGGCTCCCGACTTCGCCTCGTCACAAGCCAGTGTATTTTCTCCATAGAACTGCCCACCGGAGAGGAAGGGGGGCGTTTCACCGGCCTTGGCGCCCACGGGAATACAGGCAAAAACCGCGGCTCCAGCCATTGTCAACAGGCATTTCACGCACATTGCAGTTCTCCGTTATTCCACAACCCTATTCAACAACTTTGGGCACCATGAAGAAATTGTCTTCACTGATGGGGGCATTGGCAACCACGTCTGCCGCCTTGCTGCCATCGGTAACGATATCGGCACGTTTCTTCATCGACATCGCAACGACAGACGTCATCGGCTCCACGCCATCGACATTGACCTCGTCCAGTTGTTCGACAAAGCCGAGGATTGCGTTGAGCTCTCCCACCATCTTCTCGGCTTCGGGCTCAGTAACGGCAATGCGCGCAAGGCGCGCAACGCGTTTGACGGTACTCAGGTCAACGGACATCAGGATTTTCCGACAATGGTTCTATTTGCTGCTGACAGCCTATAGCTGCCAAGCGCTGCTGTTTCAACATGCAAGGCGTTTACACATCAAGCGAAGCGCCGACGTCGATGACTTTCACCTTGCTTGCGTCGCCTTCCATGGCAGCAAGGAACTTCGACGCATCGGGATCCACCATCGGGAAAGTCGCATAGTGGCATGGCAGGATGGTTTCGAACTTGAAATACCGTCTGCAGGCAAGTGCTGCGACCGCGCCACCCATGGTAAAGCGATCGCCAATCGGCACAATGCCCACTTGCGGCTGGTGCAGTTCCTGGATCAGCGCCATGTCGGAGAAGATATCCGTATCGCCCATATGATAGACGCTTGGCGCGTCAGGGGCGTGAATGACGAGGCCTGCCGGATTGCCGAGATATACCCCTCCTGAAGAAGAAGAATGCAACGCGTTGACGAAAGTGGTCGTGAAGCCGCCGCAATCAACCGTGCCACCATGGTTGCCGGGATTGATGGTCTTGCCATCGACACCCTTGGACACCAGGTGCATGCACAATTCGAAATTGGCCACCAGTTGCGCGCCGGTTTTCTTGCAGATTTCCGCCGAGTCGCCGATGTGGTCGTCATGTCCGTGGGTCAAAAGCACATGGGTCACGCCTTCGGCCACTTCTTCCCAACCGCCATTCCATTTCGGGTTGCCCGATAGGAACGGGTCGATCAACACCTTCTTGCCGGAGAATTCCAGACCGAATGCCGAATGGCCATACCATGTTATCTTCATCTCGTGATCCTCAATTTCAGCCAAAACCCAGGCGTGTTTGGAAAGTCGGTTCGATTGCGATAATAGGCTGGCTGACGGTTCCGGCAAGACGCGGGGACACAAAAGACTGAAAGTTCCCGACGATCATGGAAAACCCGGTTGATCTGGAGACGCTGAAATCACTGCACCAGCGCGGAAAGCGGCTGTTTGGCATTGATCCGGGCACGAAAACCATCGGCATTGCGGTGTGTGATGGCGGCCTTTCGATTGCAACACCCTATCATACGATCAGGCGCACGAAATATACCGCAGATGTCATCGAACTGGCGCGGATGGTGGAAATCGAGAATGTATATGGACTGGTGGTCGGCCTGCCGCTCAACATGGACGGCAGCGAAGGGCCAAGGGCGCAATCAAGCCGAGCCTTCATTCGCAATCTCAGGGGCAAACTGGATCTGCCCTTGGCACTACAGGACGAAAGACTATCAACCGTCACCGCCCATGAAGCCATGAGCGAGGCGGGCGTGCGCTACAAGAAGCGAATGGAAAACATAGACGCAGCCGCCGCAGCGGTCATTCTGCAGACTGCGCTGGACCGTATGGCAAGGCTGTAGCCTCATCGGCAGTGGCGCGGCTCTCGTCACGATTGAATTGCGAGCGTACCCATTCCCGGGTCTGGGGAAACCAGGCAGCCCTCCAGCGGAAAGCGGCAATGGCAAAGACGATTGCCGTGTCAAAGGCACAGGCACTTGCGATCATGGCCGGAACCTGGTCGCCGGGAACTCCGAGCACCTTGCCGTACAAATTGAAGACGAGATCGTGAATGTCGCGGGAAAAGAACGCGGTTCCAAAACTGATATCGTTTGCGCTAAGCGCATACCAACTCCAGAAAAGGAACATTGGTGCTGCCCACAGGGCCAGGATGATGCGCATGTTTCCCCTCTTTCTTCCGGGCATCATGGATTGCATGGAGGGGTAGCGCAATGTTTACCTTTCATTAAGGTTAACAATCATGGTTAACCGGAAGTTAACACTCAGCGCAGCGAGAATGCCAGATCCGGTGACAACCAGAATGGCGGAAGATGCGATGCCAGGTTCGATAGCGGCATGACTTCTGGATGCAGCGTGATACCCAATTGCTCCTCCATGAAATTGCGCCGCGCCTCGATACGGGCAAAAGCCTGCGGCCAGCGACCGGCAAATTCTGCCCTGCCCCTTTCGTCAAGCAGTGCAATTCCATCTTCCATATTGGCGGTGAACCAGGGACTGCCGGTCGCGGGAATGATATCAACCTGCATCGCCATGCCTGAAGAGAGTCGGGCCTTGCTGCCCTTGGAAACAGGGGAATGCATCCATTCGTCGAGATGGATCAGGTGACCCGGATTGAGCGTCACGCCGAAAAACGGATCGCCAATCCTGCTCATCACCGCTTCGTACAAATCGCCGCCTCGCGCGCCTATCGCGATCATTTCCAGCCAGGCTGCCACCGCTTCGAAATAGGGCGCGGCAAGTTTTTCGACATAGTCGCGGACATTCTCCGGCAGGTCATCAGCGCTTTCAGCGAGCCAGCCATTGCGGCAATTCAATGCGCCCTGAACGCCATAGGCCGTGGTCACGGCTTCGCCGTGCTCGATGACCTTCGATGTGGGGCTTGGCAGGCCAAACCATGCGCGCTCGCCGCTTGAAAACATGGCATGGCACGATAGCGGCAAGCCGTTTGGCAGCATCAGCGTTGCCGCCTCGAATTCACGCATGCCGGGTCGCGTTCCCCGCACGACCCGCTTTACCGCTTCGGAAGTGTGGCAGGCGGCGAATTCGAACCGGGCAAGCTCCTCCAGTTCAAGCCGGGCGCGCAGACCGGTCTCGGGATCCATAAAGAGGGCTCCGGCATTGACCACCCTGCCCGACTTGCCGGCAATCATGCGGATGGTGTCGGCCAGATAGGACGGCACTTCGAGCCAGCTTTGACCTGCAAGCTGCTCCAGAGGTCCGAAATATTTCCAGCCGGCAACACCAATTGTCCTGCCGCCTTCAAGGCCTGTTTCGCGCAATACGGTTTCGAGCACGGGGGTTTGCGTGCGGTCCTGACCCATCAGGCCCATCGGCGGATAGAGAACGGTTTGCGGTTTCAAGGCGGAGGCAGCCGCCACACCATGATTTTCAAGTCCAGCCAGGATCACCGGCTCCCCCTTGACCGGCAACACCAGAACAGCTTCCTCGAAGCGCGGATCAAACCCGGTAAGCCAGGCCATGTTCGCCGAATGCTCGCGGTCGGCATAAATTACCACCGCGTCAAGATCGGCCTCAATTGCTCGCTTGCGCAAGCGGTCCAGTCGGCTGTGGAAGATGGCAGCATCAAGCTCGGGCATTTCCACTGAATGGCCAAATTCCGGCAGCCTGATTTCCTTCAGTCGAGCCTTGCGCATGATTTTCTCCGAATTGCCGAATCGAACCCTGATCATAGTCGAAAAGAACGGCCCTGCACGCTTGTGCAGGGCCAGTTTCAAGATCCGGCATTCGGGGTGTGGCCGAGATCAGCCTGCCCCGAGATTGATGATCTCGACGCGGCGGTTCTGGCCGGAATTGGGGGCGTCGGGATATTTCAGCAACCGCTCTCCATAGCCTTCAGGCTCAAGCCGATCCTCGGAAACACCGGCATAGTTGACGAGGAATTCGGTAACGGCCCGCGCGCGGCGCAGGGACAGATCGTCATTGTAACCGTCGCTGCCTGCCGCATCTGTGTGACCGGCTATGACAAATCGCTCCGAACCAAGGCTCTCGTCGTTGAGTGCCTCGCCAAGAATGATCAACTGGCGCACCGACTTGGGATCAATCCGGTCGGAATCATATTCAAACAGGATTTCAAGATCAATTCGACCGCTGTCAGGATAATTGGATGCAATGGTGGATACATCCTCCTCGATGACTTCCGGGCGGACATCAATGCCACGGACATCCTTCCTGCTGTCACGCTTTGCGGTGCTGGCCACCTTGACCGGCTTTTCCACCCGGTCGGGTGCGCGGCGTGCTGCGACAGCCGGCTCCTGCGGCTGAGGTGCCCGGCGTTTGGCTACTCTTGGCGCTTGCGGTTCAGGTGCGCGGCGCTTCACCACCCGTGGCGGATGGGCTTCCGGTGCCCTGAATTCGGCAACAGGACCACGTTGTGGCGCTGGTGGACGCATGACCTGCACCCGGCCTCCCTGCGGTTCCGGTGCCCGCCGCATGACCACGCGACCGCCCTGCTGCGGGGATGGTGCGCGGCGCTTGATGATACGCGGATTGCCACGCGGGGGTTGCTGCAATTGCATGATGATCTGGCGCTGCGTAAAGACGGTCTGCGCCAATGCGGATGAACCCGCAAACGCTACCAAGGGCAATGACAGGCCGAGGATGGCGCCCAGTGCGGGCAAGCTTGCAAACATGGATTTCGGTTTCATGGTTCTGCTCCTGATCAGGCGCAATCGCGCCGCTTTTGTTGTCGGTTCCTCACCGACGGTGATGCCCCTGAAACTTGTGGTTCAGCCCCCATTGTGGAAATCGAAATGCAGGATGGCAGAGCCATGGTCGAGATCAGCCATAACGGTCCGCCCGGCCTCGTCCCAAAGCTTCAGCGATCCGTCAAAGCCGGTCGAGATCATCACCTCGGTGCTGCCGACCTTCATGAACTTGGCCCCGGAGGCCACATCCTTGTGGGCCTGCAATTGGCGAAGCGGCAATTTCGACCCGGCGATCCAGAATGAGAGCACTCCGTCAACGCCAGTGGTGACGTATTCCGCGCCGCTGCCGACAATATCGACCGAGGAAATCCAGCCATGCCCCGCGTCAAAGGCCGCGATCACCTTGCCGGTCTTGTAATTGATATGGGCGATGGTGCCGTCCTCATGGGTAGCAATGATGATGGCGCTTCCCAGAAACGCAATGTCGGTGATTTCCTTGCCAGGCAGGGTTTCAATTCGCGAAACCAGGTCTCCGTCCGCAATATCTGTCACGGCGATGGTGCCGTCACCGGAGGCGGTAACAGCGCTCTCGCCGTCAGCGGAAACCAGAATGGGGGATATGATGTCGGAATGGATTTGCGCCTGCCAGCGGATCGTGAATGTTTCCGCGTCGACAAGGGCAAGCGTGCCTTCTTCTCCACCCAGCAGCAGATGGCCATCCTGCGTTTCACTGACTGCAGTCACCCTGAAACCGGGATAGATGGCATTGCGCTTCTTGAATTGCGGCAAGGCATAGGAAAACAGGCCGCCATCGGTTGTCGCTACCACCAGCCGCGTTCCGTTGGCGGTAAAGCGGATGGTCGATATGCCGATCTTTTCACCTTCGAGTTCGGAAAGCAGCTTGGCACTTGATGCGTCCCAAAGGCGGATCGTGTCCTTTTCGCCGCCGGTTACCACCATGGCGCGGGTGGCAATCTG
Organism: Nitratireductor sp.; assembly: GCA_020441795.1. Lineage (GTDB taxonomy): Bacteria > Pseudomonadota > Alphaproteobacteria > Rhizobiales > Rhizobiaceae > BOKV01. The sequence continues at coordinate 2,644 of JAGRLM010000337.1, read as the reverse complement.
CGGATCTGACGCAGTCTGCTCGCGGGTTTCTGCGAGCTCAGTCTCCGGTTTGACAATATCATCCGGGGAGGCTGGAGGCAGACTGGCCACTTCGAAACCTGATTCCTGCTTTTCCTCCTTTACTGCGATTTCGCCAAAGTGGAACTCACCCAACACTGCATCATAATAAGCGGGCGTCTGCTCATGACGCACGGATTGAGCCAACACCCTGACCTGGCGGCGAACCTCGCGGGCCGTGTCCACGAGGTCGAGATCCGAACGGCCAAGCAATGGAATGAGGGTTCTCGTAAAGACCGAATTCGGATTGGCATCGTCGTCGCCGAGGCGGTCCAGTGCCGTCTCGCCAATATCGGCCGAATACATCACGAAAGTGCCCTGGGGCGCAGAAATGCGTGCGAGACCGCCCCTGCTGCCAAGGCCCCTGGTGCGCGAATTGGCAAAGGGATTGTTGCGGCAGGCATCAAGCACCACAATGTTCAACCGCGCATCACGCTCGCGCAGGCGCTCGAGGATGTCGTCAAGGGCAACGGATTCTGCTTCGATGAAGCCCGCACCGCCGCTATCGGCATCAGGAACATCAACCGGCAGGAGGTAGTTCTTGCCGCCGATTTCAATGCCGTGACCTGCGTAAAACAGCATGGCAACATCGCCCTGCCTGACCCTGGACACGAAAGTCTGGATGGCGCGGTTCATGTCACGGCGCGACACATTGGTGGCCGTGGTTACTTCAAATCCCATGCTGGCGAGTGTCTTGCCGAGCGCGTTTGCGTCATTCACCGCCTTTTTCAGTTGCGTGATGTTGGTGTAGTCATCATTGCCAATTACCAATGCGAGACGTGCTTCAGCTTCTGCCCGGCCATGGGCAATTGCCAATAGCAGCAGTGCTGCTAGCAGGCGCAACAGGGCGCGAAACTGGTTGGGTTCGGGTCTCATGACAGTGACCGGCTTTCTCCTGTTACAAATCAGGTTCTCAAGCAGGCGATTTCTCGATTGCACTTGCCTGCACAGCCCTGACATGGGATTTGTCGCGACAGGGAGATGTGCAAAAACGCACTCCGCAAAGCACTCGCAAGCCACGCCAGGTTCGGTCACGGCTCATCATCACATCACGGAAACAGCCGGATCAACATGGACGCCCTGCTTCAATCACTGCTGCCCATTTTCCTGATCATGGTGCTGGGAGGCATCCTGAAGCGTTATTTGCTGACCAGTGAGGATGCCTGGGTGGGGATGGAGCGGATCGGCTATTTCCTGCTTTATCCGGTGCTTCTGGCGCGCACGCTTTACCGCACGGATTTCGGGGCCATTTCGGCCGCTTCGGCTGCCCTCGCCTTTGTTGCAGCCATCGTTTGCCTGCTGGCTTTGATGATCGTGGTCAGGCCCGTTCTTCAGCCACTGCTCGGGCTTTCATCGCCGGCTTATTCGAGCTTCTACCAGGCGACCACACGCTGGAATGCGTTTGTCATTCTCGCCATCGCCGAACAATTGGGCGGCACACAATGGCTGGCCATCGTGGCGATTGGCATTGGCGCAATGATCGTGCCGATCAATGTGGTGAATATCGTCGTCATGACCCATCTGTGCCGTAAGGATGGCCCGCCGGTATCCTTTGCCCGGCAGATCATGCGAAATCCGCTGATCATCGGTGTTGTTGCCGGCCTTGTGATCAATTTCATTGGCTTACTGGTTCCCAGGCCGGTTGATACAACGCTGGAACTGCTCTCCCGTATCGCCCTGCCGCTCGGCCTGTTGCTCGTGGGCGCGGGCTTGCGCATCAGAATGCCGGGCAATGATGTGATTGCGGTTTTTGCCTCAACCTTTGTCAAGCTGCTGATCATGCCGCTGTTTCTGGGAGTTGCGGCCTGGGCAACGGGAATAAGGGGAGCGGATTTTGCAGCGGTTGTCCTGTGCGGGGCTGGTCCGTCCGCGATGAATGCCTATCTGCTGGCGAGGCAAATGGGTGGTGACGCCCCACTGTTTGCAGCAATGGCAACGGCCCAGACGGTATTGTCATTCCTGACAATACCGCTGGTCCTTGCGGTCGCACACCGGGTTGCCGGCTAGAGCGACGGGGTCTATCCGGCGAGGCGGACCCGCTCCTCAGACACGCATTGGCGCTGTGCTTCGACCCTGTCGATCACTTCGCAAGCGCCGGACCGTCCGGCCTTTGCTGCGAGAAATTCCTGCATTCGCTGTTCCAGCCCATCGAGGCGGTCCTGACGCGGGGTACGGGCTCCGGAAAGCGTGCGATCATTGATAGTGGGCCACAAGAAAAACATTCCCTCTTCCTTTCATGGTTTGCCCGCCGGGATTGTGCAAAGTGGTTCAGTGTGCGGGTTGCCGGACACCAATGCCGCGTTCCAGGCTGTTGATCTGGTCCCGCAGCTTGAGGCGGAGCCGTTTCATCAGCATGATTTGCAGTGAATCAGGCGCTGGTCTTCCCTGCTCAAACTGGATGCGGGCTTCCAGGACGGAATGTTTCGCGCGCAGGGCCTGAATTCGTTGAAGCATTGTTTCCTCCTTGCATCGGGTTATCAGGGACAATCCGGACCTTGTAGCGCAGCGTTTCAGGCGCTGCCGGTTTATCTCCACGACATTCAGATCAGGTCGCAGGCTTGATTATTCAAATTGATTATTCATATTG